>NZ_JBQEQE010000016.1:68008-98047 GCF_052046095.1 Pseudomonas sp. 22072 | reverse complement strand
GACACACCGCCATCGCAGGCAAGCCAGCTCCCACACTTGATCTGCTTTGTCAGATATATCTTGCAACTCTCTGAATTTAAATAATAAAAAACGGCGCTCACGGGGCGCCGTTTTTTTATGTTCGCAGTGAACACCTTACTCAGTAGTAGGCGTTTTCTTTCTGCGTGTGGTCGGTCACATCACGTACACCCTTGAGCTCCGGAATACGCTCAAGCAAAGTACGCTCGATGCCTTCACGCAAGGTCACGTCCGCCTGGCCGCAGCCCTGGCAACCACCGCCGAACTTCAACACGGCGATACCGTCATCCACCACGTCGATCAGGCTTACCTGGCCGCCATGACTGGCCAGCCCCGGGTTGATCTCGGTTTGCAGGTAATAGTTGATACGCTCATTGACCGGGCTGTCGGCGTTGACGTTCGGCACCTTGGCGTTGGGGGCCTTGATGGTCAACTGGCCACCCATTCGGTCGGTGGCGTAGTCGACCACTGCGTCGTCAAGGAAGGCTTCGCTGAAGGCGTCGATATACGCGGTGAAGCTTTTGAGCCCCAGCGCGGTGTCTTCAGGCTTTTCTTCGCCGGGCTTGCAATACGCGATGCAGGTCTCTGCGTACTGGGTGCCGGGCTGGGTGATAAAGACGCGGATGCCGATACCCGGGGTGTTCTGCTTGGACAGCAGGTCAGCCAGGTAATCGTGGGCGGCGTCGGTAATGGTTATGGCAGTCATGGAAACTCCTCACAGGCTTGCCCGCAGTTTACGCCAAATTATTACGCAGGTACAAAGTCCTAGTATTTTTGTCGGGAAAGACTTGTCTCTGTTGACCTGACGCATCGTGACACCTGGCCATTTCAGCAAAAACCTGTGCCTACCTATATAGCCCCCCCCGCAAAACCCGGCTCAATAGAGTGAATCCTCTTCGACTACGGATTGTGAGGATTGAATGAATAACGCGTTGCAGAGTTTCTATTTCAAGGGTTTGCCGGAACAGCAAGCGCATCTGGACCATCTGATTGATTTCGTGACGGCACAAAGCTCGCTGACGGCATCCGCCGCCGAGGTGTACTACTCCCCGCCGCACAACAGCGAACTGCATCGCGAATGCAAGGAAGCCTTTCGTGTCTTGGCAAAGCTGGAAGCCGATGAAGACTTTCAGCAGTTCCTGCGGGAAAAGCCCGAACCAGATGCTTCCATTCTCGGCCGGGACTTTCTTTACGACCTGCTCTCCACCATGCTCAGCAGCGTGCGCGCACCGATACCCGACCCTGCCGAGACGTTCAGCATCGCCGACCATTCGGTGATCCTGCGCCATATACCCACCTATTGGTATATCGACGCCGACGTGTTGCTGGATATCAACCGGCGTGTGGGTAACGGCCTTAAAAGTGATGGCTCGGTGCGGTTTGACCTGGTGCTCAAGTATTACTCGATCATCCCGGCACAGCCCAAAACCCGCGAACAGTGGAAAGCGGTTCTCGCTGGCTTGCAGGAACACCACACTCTGAGAAAACTCGGACACGAAGGCGACCTCAGCGATTTGCAGCACTTGCTGGATGCGCCTGCCGACCAGAAAATCAAAGAGGTTATCCGCCAGATCGAAACACAAACACGTCAATCGCTGTTCCGTCATGTATTGCCCGAAACATTTACCGCCTCACAACAGGACATGCTCACCACCACCCCCACCGTGCTGCTTGAGCAATTGCTCAATAGCCCCGATAACCTGGCGCTGGGCGAACGGATCGCCAAGGCCTTGGACTGGTATGGCAGCCAACAGGACGAAATCTGCCCAGACCCGGTACGGGTGAAATTACTGTGGCGCGCGCTGTGGCTGACGATCATCCCCAACCCCGACTCGCCGGTGGATAACGAATTGAAGTTATTCATCTCGCCGGGGGCATCTTATAGGACGATCCGCCAACACCTGATCAGCCGCTATCACCACGACTTGTCGATCAGCACTGACGCAGCGCTATTGGCCGTGTGCGTGATCAAGGCCAATGTCGCCAGTGAAGTGTGGGTGGCCGATATTCCCGATGACCTGCCCTACGCTGCCACCAGTACCTGGGTCAATTTCAGAAGCGGCTTTCTGCTGGCCGAAACGATTGCACCTGGCTCATCGCGCCACATGAGTTTCGAACAATTGCTCAACCTGGCGGCGGAACACTTTCGCGCCAGTGGCGATGACATCAAACAACAGGCACTGGTCGCAGCGGCCAAATTGGGCCCCACCGTGCAATGGGCACAGGCCAACGGCCTGATCGCCAACCGATCGTCGGGCCACTCCCGCGACGAGCTCACCCAGGCCGTCACTGCACTGGAGCAGCATGAATATGAGATGTTCAACGCGGTTCAGAACCTCAAACTCAAGCTGCCCAGCCGTTGGCGCTTTGCCTCGGACACGGAGTACGACAAAGCCTTTCACGAAGCCCTCCAGGTGCCGAGAAACGCCTATAAGACCTTAATCCAATCACTGCTTGCCCATCTGGGCAGCGCGACTCTGAATGTGGATCAGGACGAGATCACCGTGTATTCATTAAGAGAGGCCCTGAACAAGGTGCCCATCGAATATGAAACCAAAGCCAAGACCGATGCCATTCGTTACCGGACAGGTTTTATCCTACGCATCGTCAAGCCCCGCTCGCCCTTCCATGCCATTTACATCGAGGTATTCCCCTTCGCCGGTCTGCTGCGTCGACGTAAAGACCTGCAAAGCCTACCGCTGAACGGCAAAGTGGTAGAGCTACGCGACGCCATGAGCTGGTGCAAATACCGATTGGCCACCGATGTGCCATTTGATCGCGAGGCCTACCGCGAGAACAAAGCGCCCAGACCAGGCAAAAAAGCCGAGTTGATCGTTGAACAAGTCGGCGAGACACTGCCTGCCATCGACGCAGGGCCGCGTATGCAATCGTTCGCGCCCAACACGCTGTATGCGCCGCGCAGTGAAACCCTGGCGAGCATGATTGCCCGCGAGCTGTTTTTCTGCGACGAACAGGCCCTGCTGGAAAAAACCCGTAAAGCCACACGGGAAGTAGACATCCCCGCTGAGGTACTCGAAGACTTGGCGTTCTGGGGCAAGATATTTGTGCCGTTCTGGGGCGGCATCGACGACATCGCTTCCGGCGATCCTCAGCGCATCAAATCCGGCGTCGCCAGCCTGTTCATCGACATCGTGGCTTTCGCGCTGCCGGTGGGGCGGTATGTGGCTGGCTCGACTCGCTTGCTCATCCAGGCGGGTAAAACCGGGCTACGCCTGGCATTGCCTAAACTGGCGAAACTGACCGGAAAACTGGTGATCGCCACACTCCAGGAACTCAACCCCCTGGCCGCCCTACCAAGCCTGCTCAGGCTCGCGCGCTTTGGTTTGCTCAAGCTGGGCCACAAACTGATGCGCCATGCACAACGGGGTATCGCCCAACTGCGAGATGGGGCGATCGCCGCAAGGCATATGCGCTCGGTCGACCCTGACAGCTGGAAGCCGCTGCAGGCGGGCGATCAACTGTTTACCGTGGACGGCTTCGCCAATGTCCCAATGCGCAACGTCGGCAGCCTCGAGGCGCCGGATTATCGCTTGATCGATACCGCGTCCAACCAAGCCTTCGGGCCGCGTTTTAGAGAACCGATCACGGTCATCAGCAACAGCAGCCCGTTGATCCGTCAGTACGCGGTTGACCCAGAGTTGATCAGAGGCCTCAAGCCCGACGCGCGCGGTATCTTCTCCCGGGCGGACTACAACCAGAAGTTCATCTGTAATGTCGATGACAAGGGCAAAATCGCGGTGTACCAGATCCGCGACAACTCCTATGGGTTCATTCAGGAGGCCGCCACGAGCGCCGACAACAGCTTTTCTATCGTGCTGGTCAATCCGAGGACCAACCGGGATTTGTCGATCACGCTGTCGTCGGTGGAACCCGGTCATTGGTATTCAGGCCCGATCAAGCTCACGGGCGGCGCGCCGGATGCGCCAAGCGTTGTAACGCCCTCAGTGCTGTTGAAATGGACCGAAGCCAGTGAAGACGCCCTGAAAAAAACCATGGACAAGTTCGTCAGCACTTACAACCTGGACCCCAGCGCCTTTCGGCAGTTCGTCAACAGCCGCAACACCCTGACACCTCGGGGGCTAAAGATGCTAGACCGCGCGGGAACCGCCCGCACCAGCGTCACTTACGAGCATATGGAGCACTGGAGCAAGGCGTCCCAGCGCGAGCGCAACAACCTCACCCTTGAGGGCTTCGCCGCCGACCATAACCTGGACCCGGTGGCCCTTGCCGAGCATGTAAACCTTGATGGCACCTATAGAGCGGCAGGCAAGGTACTGGCCAAATACGCCAGGGGTGAACAATTCGACGACCTGAAACCCGAACACCTGCAAGAGTGGAACAAGCACTACAACGCCCCCAATTCAAGGGTGTCCATGCACGCATTTGTCGAGCAGAACAACCTCAATCCGGTTATCTGGAGCAACTACGTCAATGACAATGGCAGCATGACCCGCGCCGGTAGAGAAAGGTGGCTGTTCGGACAAAGAAGCCCGCTGGACGAGCCTGTGGCCAGGAAGCGGCCTGCGCCGCCCACCGCAAGCAGCTCAAAACGTCCGCGCCTGGAGGACGACACCGCAACCACGCGGCGCCGATCCACTTCAATCACCGCGTCTTTTGATCATAAAATCAACAATAATGCGCCAATTCTGCAAGACCCCAACGACGTCAGGCGCAGCTTGACCCTTGAACTTGAAGGTCCGTTGCAAAACATAGAGATCACCGACGCCAACCAGTTTTTTGACGAGTTCACAGGGCTGCAACACGTCGAAGTCAAAGAGGCTGCAACCAAGAGTATCCGCGACTGGATCTCTAAAGAAGGCAACCATCATCGCAAACTCGATCGACTGCTGGAGGTCAGGAAACTGGCCGAGGGCCCGGAGCGTGGCCTGTCGGTGGTGGCCCGAACCGATATAAAACGTTTTGATGTCATTGGGCCGTACACCGGCAAGGTGCACTTGAATCAAGCCTCGCTCAATACCGAGATACTGGAAAAAGGTGAAGCGGCCGTCGGCACGTACTTATTCCAAACCCACACTCATGGCGCGACTATCAGCGGCCACGGTAACAGCAATACGCTGAGCCTGATCAATGCGGTCAAGGTGCCCAACCTGCCCGACGTTGGCATCGAAAATGTCGGCGCCCTGTACGTAGGCAAATACATGGTGTTTATAGTCGCTTGGCGGGACATCCCTGCCGGGACCGAGTTGCTGATGGACTATGGGAAAGCCTACTGGAAGTACGTGAGGCCCTGAGCCGCCAAACAGCAGTCCTAATGCTTTTGCCTTATGGGTAACGCATCATCAATGCCAAACCAATGTTTGAGCCTGCGATGCGTAGCCTGCTCCAACACTTGATAACTGGCCAAGGCGCCCAGCGCAATGACGGCGATGCACACCGGTATCATTGCGTAGGGGTCTATTGCCCTGTGTTCGATGGCCCAGCGCCCAGCACACAGCACCAGTACGTGAAGCAGATAGACCGAGTAGGAGCAGTCCCCCAGCAGTTTTATCAAGCGCGAACCATGGAAGTAAGGCTCCAGCGCCACACAACTGATCACTAACACGGCCCTGGGCACTCCCCATTCCAATACTCGGGGTACATCCGCGCCGTGGTAAATCGCTGCCAATGCCGCGACGACACCCAGCAACGCCAGCCAAGGCCTGGCTCGGCACAGACCGCGGCGGTAAAGTATGCCGATTGCCATGCCCATGAGAAATTCCAGAGCAATGTCATTACGGTAAAACCCATCGGCCAAGTCAAAGGCGGGGCCAATGACGTAGCACAGCAGATACAGCAGTACCGCCACCACCCAGAGCCTATAGGCTTCACGCACCAGCAGCGCAACAGCAAACAGGCAGTAGAACAGCATCTCGAAATTCAGTGTCCAGCCCACATCCAGCAGTGGATACACGCCGTAGCCCGCCGGGTTTTGCGCGGGAATAAAGAGCATCGACAGGAGCGCATGACCCAGTTCTAGCTGAACGTCTGGAAACATCCAGGGCATGACCGTGACCAGCACAGCCAAAAGCACGGTATAGAACCAGTACGCCGGAGCAATCCTGGCCACGCGCATCAGCATGAAGCGCCAGGGCGTGAGCGCTTTATCGGCGCTCGCGAGGAAAATCACCAAGCCACTGATGACGAAGAATACGTCCACCCCGGCGCCGCCCTTTTCGACCAACAGGTCCTCGAAGGCGTTGTGGGCCTCGAAGTTGAAAAACAGCTGCATGACATGGTGACCCACCACCACCCATGCAGCCAACGCGCGCAACAACTGCACTGAAATCAGCATCGGCCTACCCCTTTCCAATCTGTAGGTAAATATCCGACTGCTTCAGCCCCACATGGAGAAATGACCGGATCAATGCACTTCGTTATAGGTTCTCATAGCGGTTCATGTCCAATACACCCTCTTCCACCGGCGTGGTTTCGCGGATGTACTGCGACAAGTCGTGGAAATACTGCCAGAACAACGGATGGCTGCGCCGCACACCCCAGCGGTCGACGATTTTCTCGAAGCTCTTGGCGTCCTTGGCCTGCTCCATCTGCGCGACAAACTCAGGCACTTGCCGGGCCGGGATATTGAACATGAAGTTCGGGTAGCTGCTGAGCACGCCAGGGTAAATGGTCACAGTGTCCAGGCCCGGCTGATAGCGATACGCCTCACCCAGCAGAAACGCCACGTTACTGTGGGCACGGTTGCGCAGCAGGCTGTAGACCTCGCGCTTGCCGCTGGCAGTTTCGATGCGCAGCATCGTGGCTTCGGGCAATTGCTCGATCACCTTGAGCCCTGCCGCCGGCCGCGAGGTCAGGCGGCTCAGCGCTTGTTCGGCATCCTGCAAGGCCGGGTCGATGCCGTCGCGGGAGCAGAACGCGCCGCTGCAGCGGTTGATCGGGTCGGGGCTGGCGTTCAAATGGCCGTAGCGGGTCAGCAACTGGTTGGCGAAGTCACGCTTGGGGTCTTTTTCGCTCAGGTGCAAACCACTGGCCTTGTCATCGTCAATCGCTTCGTAGTCCAGCCACAGCTTGAGCTTGCCGCTGTTCTGGTACCAGTCGTCCATGAAGTCTTCGCGGGTGTCGGCGGGCATCAGGCGCAGGAAGTTCTGCTCGGCACCGTTGCGGATCAGGTCGAAATACAGGCGGGTCTGGGCCTGGTGCGAGACGTTGCCAAACACATCGAAATTCACCGCCAACTGGTAATAGGTGCGTTCCAGCAGTGGGTAGTCGAACAGCCACATCGTCTGCGGAACCTCGCCAATCAGGCCCTTGGTCACCGAGGCGCTGTCGAAATGGCGGAAAATGCTCAACAAGGCATTGTCATTGCCCGCCCACAATGTCGACCAGCTCGGCGCCGGCAGGTCTGCATAGTTGTCACGGCGCAAGGCTTCGTACTGGTTGCGCTTGTCGCGATAGGCCAGCCACAGGCTCAGCACACTGCCCACGTCGTCATTCTGCCCGGGCATGGCCAGCAACGGCGTGGCCTGGCCGCGATAACGCGCATCGGTGACGTACAGATCATGGTCGGGGTCCTGGAACAGCGTCCAGAAGTTATCGCGGATCACGTCCGTAGCGATCTGCCCACGGCACACCGGCCCGCGAATGAAGGTACGCACGAAGTACTCAGCGTTATCGAGCATGAATTGGTAACGCGCTTTAGCCGGGATGGCTTCGAATGTCGCGAACGGGTTGGCGCGGCTGCCGGGGCCGTAGCCTGGCAAGGCCGTGACTTGCCAGTCGGCGGCGTAGAACAATGCCTTGATCCGCGCCATCTTCGCCGCGCTGAAGGGGTAAGTGATGTGGGTTTTATGCACGATCACGCCCTGCACCGGCCACAGGCGGTAGTACACCTGGGTGCCGGGGTCGTCGTTGGGGCGGCGGGTGGCGATCAGGTCAATCGGCTGGCCACTGGGCGTACGCGAACGCACCCACTGGAAATAATGCCCCGGCTCGCCGTTCTCGAAATAGATATGCGCCAGGAACAAATGCTCGAACAGCCAGCGCGCCACCAGGCTTTCCCGGGCGCCCGGCTGGTTGAACAGGTTTTCCCACTGTTGCACTTGCAACGCTTCCCTGGCGCTCGGCGCCAGGCCCTGCTCGTCAATCGGCGCGCCGGAGGCCAGCCAGCGTTGCAAAGTCTGGTACTGCTGATCGGTCAGGCCGGTGACCGCCAGCGGCATGCCTTCCTTGGGGTGAGCGCCGGCATAGGCATTGAACTCTCCGGGCGTTGCGCACATATTTTCGCGGTTGAGCCCCAGCACAATGTTGTCGGGCAGCTTGGCATTGGGCGCCAGCGGCGCGTTGTGCCCCAGCTCCAGCATGCGCGCCATCAGCGCAGCCTGGCTGCCCTGGGCGTCCAGCACCGAATAGAAGCCCTTCTGCTGCCACGCCTGCTTACCGAATGCGTCATAAAACAACCGCGTAGTTGGCGTGGCCTGGCTGCGCTCGCCGTCATACACCGGCATTTTGCTTGCCCCGCGTGCGGCGCCCTCGGCGCTCCCCAGGTTGAGCTGGCAAGCGGAGTCGTAGCAGGCGTGGCAGGCCACGCATTTCTCGGTGAAGATCGGTTGGATATCGCGGGTATAGGAAATCGCCGAAGCGGGACCCTCTGCCTGCGCAGTACTGGCTATCAAGGCCAGGACGGCGCTGACGATCAAACGAAGTGACATGTATCGGGTCCCGATTCAAGGCGTGCGGTCTGTGAAATGGCGGTGATTCTACCGGGCCATGACCGCCAGCAACATGAGCGATATTCATGCACAACCCGGACATGCTCCAAATCGGCACAGGTTTGCTATGATTCACGCCCTCCGTAATGCCTGACCAGAGTAGTCCCATGCCCGATCGTAGCGCTCGCCTGCAAGCCCTTCACCAAGCCCTCAAGGAACGTATCCTGATCCTGGACGGTGGCATGGGCACGATGATCCAGAGCTATAAGCTCGAGGAGCAGGACTACCGTGGCAAACGCTTCGCCGATTGGCCAAGCGACGTCAAGGGCAACAACGACCTGCTGGTGCTGACCCGCCCGGACGTGATCGGCGGCATTGAAAAAGCCTACCTGGACGCCGGCGCCGACATTCTTGAAACCAACACCTTCAACGCCACGCGTATCTCCATGGCCGACTACGGCATGGAAGAACTGGCCTATGAACTGAACGTGGAAGGCGCACGCCTGGCGCGCAAGGTGGCCGACGCCAAAACCCACGAGAACCCGGCCAAGCCGCGTTTTGTCGCCGGTGTACTGGGCCCGACCAGCCGTACCTGCTCGCTGTCGCCGGATGTGAACAACCCCGGCTACCGCAACGTGACCTTCGATGAGCTGGTGGAAAACTACACCGAAGCCACCAAGGGCCTGATCGAAGGCGGCGCCGACCTGATCCTGATCGAAACCATCTTCGACACCCTTAACGCCAAGGCCGCGATTTTCGCCGTGCAAGGGGTGTTCGAGGAACTGGGCGTGGAACTGCCGATCATGATCTCCGGCACCATCACCGACGCGTCCGGCCGTACCCTGTCGGGCCAGACCACCGAAGCGTTCTGGAACTCCGTGGCGCACGCCAAGCCGATCTCGGTCGGTTTGAACTGCGCCCTGGGCGCCAGCGAACTGCGCCCCTACTTGGAGGAGTTGTCGAACAAGGCCAACACCCATGTGTCGGCGCACCCCAACGCCGGTCTGCCCAACGAATTCGGCGAGTACGACGAACTGCCGTCAGAAACCGCCAAGGTCATCGAAGAATTCGCCCAAAGCGGCTTCCTGAACATCGTCGGCGGTTGCTGCGGCACCACGCCGGGGCATATCGAAGCCATCGCCAAGGCCGTGGCCGGTTACGCGCCGCGCCCGATCCCGGACATTCCCAAGGCCTGCCGCCTGTCGGGCCTGGAGCCGTTCACCATCGACCGCAGTTCGTTGTTCGTCAACGTCGGCGAACGTACCAACATCACCGGCTCGGCCAAGTTCGCCCGCCTGATCCGCGAAGACAACTACACCGAAGCCCTGGAAGTCGCCCTGCAGCAGGTGGAAGCCGGCGCCCAGGTGATCGACATCAACATGGACGAAGGCATGTTGGATTCGAAGAAGGCCATGGTGACCTTCCTCAATCTGATCGCCGGCGAGCCGGACATCTCCCGCGTACCGATCATGATCGACTCCTCCAAGTGGGAAGTGATCGAAGCGGGCCTCAAGTGCATCCAGGGCAAGGGGATCGTCAACTCCATCAGCATGAAGGAAGGCGTAGAGCAGTTCATTCACCACGCCAAGCTGTGCAAGCGCTACGGCGCGGCAGTGGTGGTGATGGCGTTCGACGAAGCCGGCCAGGCCGACACCGAAGCGCGCAAAAAAGAAATCTGCAAGCGCTCCTACGACATCCTGGTCAATGAAGTGGGCTTCCCGCCGGAAGACATCATCTTCGACCCGAACATCTTCGCGGTCGCCACCGGCATCGAAGAACACAACAACTACGCCGTCGACTTCATCAACGCCTGTGCCTATATCCGCGACGAACTGCCGTATGCGCTGACCTCCGGTGGCGTGTCCAACGTGTCGTTCTCGTTCCGCGGCAACAACCCGGTGCGCGAAGCGATCCACTCGGTGTTCCTGCTGCATGCGATCCGTGCGGGCCTGACCATGGGTATCGTCAACGCCGGCCAGTTGGAGATCTACGACCAGATCCCCGCCGAGCTGCGTGACGCCGTCGAAGACGTAGTACTCAACCGCACACCCGAGGGCACCGACGCCCTGCTGGCGATTGCCGACAAGTACAAGGGCGACGGCAGCGTCAAGGAAGCCGAGACCGAGGAATGGCGCGGCTGGGAGGTCAACAAGCGCCTGGAACATGCGCTGGTCAAGGGCATCACCACGCACATCGTCGAAGACACCGAAGAGTCGCGCCTGTCGTTCGCACGCCCGATCGAAGTGATCGAAGGCCCGTTGATGTCGGGCATGAACATCGTTGGCGACCTGTTTGGCGCCGGCAAGATGTTCCTGCCCCAGGTAGTGAAATCCGCCCGGGTGATGAAGCAGGCGGTGGCGCACTTGATTCCGTTCATCGAGCTGGAAAAAGGCGACAAACCCGAAGCCAAGGGCAAGATCCTGATGGCCACGGTCAAGGGCGACGTGCATGACATCGGCAAGAACATTGTCGGCGTGGTGCTGGGTTGCAACGGCTATGACATTGTCGACCTGGGCGTGATGGTGCCGGCGGAGAAGATCCTGCAGGTGGCCAAGGAGCAGAAATGCGACATCATTGGCCTGTCCGGCCTGATCACGCCGTCCCTGGATGAAATGGTGCATGTGGCCCGCGAGATGCAGCGCCAGGATTTCCACCTGCCGCTGATGATCGGTGGCGCCACCACCTCCAAGGCGCATACGGCGGTGAAGATCGAGCCCAAGTACAGCAATGACGCGGTGATCTACGTCACCGACGCCTCCCGCGCCGTGGGCGTGGCCACCCAGTTGCTGTCCAAGGAATTGAAGGCCGGTTTCGTCGAGAAGACCCGCCTGGAATACATTGACGTACGTGAGCGCACCTCCAACCGCAGTGCGCGCACCGAGCGCCTGAGCTATCCGGCGGCAATCGCCAAGAAGCCGCAGTTCGACTGGAGCAGCTACACCCCGGTGGTGCCAACCTTTACCGGCGCCAGGGTACTGGACAATATCGACCTCAACGTCCTGGCCGAGTACATCGACTGGACGCCGTTCTTCATCTCCTGGGACCTGGCCGGCAAGTTCCCGCGCATCCTCACCGATGAGGTGGTCGGTGAAGCGGCTACCGCGCTGTATGCCGATGCCCGGGAAATGCTCAAGAAGTTGATCGACGAGAAACTCATCAGCGCCCGTGCGGTGTTCGGTTTCTGGCCGACCAACCAAGTGCAGGATGACGACCTGGAAGTCTACGGCGACGACGGCCAGCCTATTGCCAGGCTGCACCACCTGCGCCAGCAGATCATCAAGACCGACGGCAAACCGAACTTCTCCCTCGCCGACTTCGTCGCCCCCAAGGACAGCGGCGTGACCGATTACATCGGTGGGTTCATCACCACCGCCGGCATCGGTGCCGAGGAAGTGGCCAAGGCTTACCAGGACGCGGGCGATGACTACAACTCGATCATGGTCAAGGCCCTCGCCGACCGCCTGGCCGAAGCCTGCGCCGAATGGCTGCACCAGCAAGTGCGTAAAGAACACTGGGGCTACGCCAAGGACGAGCAACTGGACAACGAGGCGCTGATCAAGGAGCAATACAGCGGCATACGCCCTGCCCCCGGCTACCCGGCGTGCCCGGATCACACCGAAAAAGCCCAGCTGTTCCAACTGCTCGACCCCGAAGCCCGCGAAATGCACGCTGGTCGCAGCGGCGTGTTCCTCACCGAGCACTACGCAATGTTCCCGGCGGCAGCGGTCAGCGGCTGGTATTTTGCCCACCCACAGGCGCAGTACTTCGCCGTGGGCAAGGTCGACAAGGATCAGGTCACCAGCTACACGGCACGCAAAGGCCAGGACCTGAGCGTGACGGAGCGTTGGCTGGCGCCGAATCTGGGCTACGACAACTGAGGTAACGCTGCTACTGGCTGCGGTAACCGTTTACCGCACCTACGATGACTCAATGCGATTTCCTGTGTCGGACCGATTCTCGGTCCGCTGAACCGGCAGCTCAGCACAACCGGTTTTATACAGGAAACGCATGTCATCATGACCGAACCCAATACTCCCTCGTCAAACTCAGCCTTTCGCCAACTGCCCGCCCAGGCAGTGCATGAGCGCTTCGCTACGCGGCCGGCGCTGTATTCCGTCGTCTTCAAGGCATTGCGCAGCCGGATGCTGGAGCACTACCCGTCGCTGGACCTCGACTGGCTTGCGGTCAAACTGGCCAGCCCTCAGCCCAATGGCGAATACACCTACCCCGCACTCATGGAGGTGGCTGTCGCCCATGTACTGAACCCACAGTTACTTGACCTGCGCGCCGTACGCGAGCGTCCGTACTTCCTCACGACACAGCCCCCCGCCGCGCTCAAGACCGGGGATGGCCAGCCGCTCGACATGCAGGTGGTCGCCCAGATTCTTGACGAATTTCCCGCGTCCCTTTACTTGTACATGCAACACGATCTGGCCGACTACTGGAGCCAGGTCGACAATCATGGCAACAGCCGCTGGCAGTGGCTTGCAGAGTTTCTCAATGGTCAGATGATTGCCACTGCGGCCAGCCAGTCACCGCTGAGCGACGTGCAGCGCGATATGCTGGCGGTAGTCGCCGCCTGGCCAGCGCAACGTGAGCGCCTGCCCCGTTCCTCACCCGCCACCTATGTATATTTCATAGAGAGCACACTCACCCGCCTCGGCAAGACGGTGCGGGTATTGACCCCGGACCTGTTATTGGTACGCGATAAACAGGTGTTGCTCTACAGCGTAGCCGGCGCAATCCAGGCGTTTGATTCGCTGGAGGCGTTCAGCCAGGCCTGGGGGAGCAGGATGCAACGCGAGTTTCAGTTCGACAGCCTCACTTGGCAACGCAACGAAACTGCCGCCAACGTGTTTGAACAACAGGCCGGGCTGATCCTCAACCAACAACTCGAAGACCTGGCAGCCCTATCGTTCCAGGGGCAAGACGAAAAAGAACTCGATCAACGCCTGGACATGATCACCAACCCGGCCAGGTATTTTACCGACATCAAGTTGCCCGACACCGAGCGCCTTGGCACTGTGAGCCAGCAACTGCCGCAATGGCTCAAGCAAGCCGAGCCCGCGGATCGTTTCGCCTATCACCGCCACTTGCAGGATATGGCGCATGTTCTGCAAAAAAACCAGGGGCGATCGTTCAACGAGGGTATTGAAAACATCCACACATTCAGCCGCAGCGCATTGCGCAAGCAGATGCAAGCCGATCACGGCGATTTCGACCCTGATGCGGTGCTGTTGGACTTTGCCGTAGCGGCAGGTTATCCGGGCGGCGCGGGAATCATCGAGCACGTGCGCATGTCGCTGACGGAGCTGGCCCTGAAGAATCTGGCCGGCAAGCCCAAAGGTACGTTGAAGCTGTCTTCCACAACAGCCACGCCACTGCCTGGCTGGTTGAATGAAGACTATCTGATGGGCAGCAACGGCCTGATCCAGCGCGTCGATATCGGCACCACCTACCCTAATGCCCTCAAAGATCTGCTGCTGTCCGATACCGTCGAGGCGCGTCGCCGCGAGTTGCTGTTTACTCGCGAACTGAAGGCTCATCTGCCGATGCAGGCGCTGGAATTCAAGGTCCGCCAGCAGCATGGCATGACCGTGACGGGTTATCAGTATGTCAAGGCGCTCATGGGAGAAACGCCTTCGCTCAGACTCGTCAACGATCAGGAAATCGTCCTGCGCCCCCTGGCGTTGTGCCGTAAAGCCGGGGCCACGCCGGACGAAGTGAATAATATGTTTATCATTGAGCCTCGCGACTCCCAGGTCGGCCCACACTTGCTGTACCGACCGCTGTACGCCGAGTCCCTCAACGAATACCCCACGCGCCAGGCGCTGCTGGAGGCCATCGCCGAACCGGGTGCGTTGCAGGACAGCGTGCTGACCTGGCTATCGGACAAGGCGCGCCCCATCTATGCACACGGCGGCATCAAAGAGCCGCACATCATCCGTTTCTTGCCCGGCGACGAGTTCAACCGACCCGAGAAACCAGCGCCCGCGACCCTGGCCGTCGATGACGGCGCCGGTGAATGGCTCCAGTCCCAGCTCAACGGCCAACTGCCCAACCATCTGTTTGGCAGCACCGCACGGGCACTGGTCGACCTGGCGGACCGCGAGTCGATCTCCAACACCGAAAGCCGATGGGCCATTGTGATGGAGGGTGCCTGGCTGTTGTTCAATACACTGCTGCTGCCCTTGGTACAGGGCCCAGCCATGTTGGCCGGCTGGTTCCTGGTGCTGGTTGCCAGCCTGGAGCAGGACTTGGCGGGCCTGGACAGCAACGATCCCACCACCCGCGAGTTGGCGCTGATTGATCTGCTGCTCAATACTGCGATGGTGTTGCTGCATGGCGCATCGCCTTCTGCCAAACCGTTGTCGCCACCGAGTGCAACCGACAGCGCGTTGCGCCTTGAAGCCTGGCGCCGTGCACCAGGCCTGCTGCCACCACAGGATGCGCCAGTGATACGTTCTGGCGCAGTGTCATTGCCGGGAGAACCCCCGGCATCAGGCCACACCGCCCTGGACTTCATTCGCTCGCTGGCAAGCCCACACGCAAGCGAACGACTGAGGGCGATGCTGGACATTAATGTGCCATGGCCTGAACCCTTGCCGACTGCGCAAGGCAGCGGCCCGCTCAAAGGCCTTTACCGCATAAATGGCACCTGGCACGCCAGCCTCGGCGGGTTGCTGTTCCAGGTCAATGTGGTGCCGGGATTCAACGAGGTCTATCTGGTACACCCGCAATATCCGCAACACCCCGGTTTCAAGCTGATAAGCGACCACCAGGGGCACTGGCGCCTGGACACTCACGCCAGGCTGGAGGGCGGAATGCCCCGGGAACGCTTGAGTAAATGGCAGAAGGAACGTGCCGAAAAACTGGGTGTATTAAAGGCCGAATTGCAAGCACTGAATGCCGAAATATTCTCGCTGATACCCACTTCGCTTTCGCTACAAAGCACTCTGAACGCAGCCCGTGCCCAACTTGTTGAACAAAGCAAAAGCCTGCGCAAGGATTGGTTATTGCTGGCCAGTTCCGCGAACATACCGAAGTTGCACGCAGAAGTTCTTATCCGTCATGAGAAACGGCGCGTCGCGGCGGCCCAAGCCAGGACGCAGTGGAATATCGCCCTCGATAACTTCCAGCAGTACGGCCGCGAGGTAATGACGCTGATGAAAAAAGTCGAAGCCAAGACCAGCGAACTGATGGCTGTCGACAGGACTGACCCCACTTATGTAAGGGAGCGAAACAGGGCAAGCAAAAGCAATTTTGACTTCTGGGCAGGCATCTACGAATCGGTGTCGCAAAAAATGGCAGACGCCCTGGAAACCGATCGTGGCGAAACCGACGCTGAACTCAGCGCCCGCGCATCACGGGAGCTGCCGCAAAACATCAGCGGCGCCTACGACGACTACATCATCACCAAAAAACGCCAGCTTGCCGCGCTTACGGAAATGGTCGAGCCCGCTGAAAAGATCGAGACGTTACTCAAAGAGGCAGACCCGGCCCTGCGCCAGATACTCTTGCAAGGCAAGCCCTCTGATCAAAACATCCGCTCGGTCGCGATCAAACAGCACGCCCTGCTGGTGTTCATGGACTTGGTGTTCAATCGCATGAATGACTCGCGCAACCCAACGGAATTTCCATTCGTACGCGAGCTGACCGACAAGAGAACCGCAACCAGCTTGATGGCGCATACGGAAATGCTCACCACTACCGGCTATTCGGCCCGAGAGCAGATAGACGTCCTCAAGGACGTTCTGGAGCGATATGAGCAATTGGAAAACGCTGTCACGTCGCTGGCTGAAATGAATTCCGGCTTCATTCGCGAGGAGCATCGCCAACCGTTTCTGGACTATCTGGCTTATGCCCGCACCAGCCTTGAGGCGCAGTTGGCCAATTTGATTCTGGTGGAAGAAGGCTTCGCGCCACTGCCAACGCCCGAGCGCATCACACGGCAGAAAGCACCGAACCGAAGAGTGATCAAGACCCGTGACCGCAGGACCCTGGTGGGTGAAGTGCGCCCTACCCAGCGCGACACACCGGGTAACTTCGTCGATATCAAGGACCCGCTCACCGGAAAAACCCTCGCCACCTACCTTGAACACCCCGGCGAAGGTGTATGGAACGTGGTTGAAGAGGTCGGGCCCTCAGCGCCCGCGCCGACGGCAATCAAGCGTTCGCTGAAGACCATAGAAGCACAGGCGCAAACCGTCAGGGACGAGCGCACCGGCATTGACAGCAGCATCGCCTTCCAACAACGAAAGTTACGCGACCCGGGCCGACTGGAAAGCCTCGATCCCCTTGAGTGGGATGTGATACTGACCCAGCACGCAGCGAAGTTCACAACCCTTGCCGAAGAACTCCAGCGCGATCACGCCAACGATCCCGGCGCTCGCACGTTGATCGATCAGTACCGCAGCCTGGCGGCCGAGGCAACGCAACAGGCACGTGAGCGTTGCAGCGAAGGGTACAAGTTGCAACGCCCCAAAGCCTCCCACGTCGATTACTTGTGGAAACACGGTTTTGTCGATATCAACCTGGTGAAGAGCCGCGTGCCGTTGAAGGCCGGTGACTTTCTCACCGAGTATGCAGTACGCGATAAAAGCAAAATCAGGGCGGGTATAAAGGGAAAGGACAATGTTTTGTGGTACGCGCATTTTCATTATTCGGCCGTCGATCAAGCGCCCTCCCAACCTGATTTCGGTCACCTTAAAACCCCGAGTGAACAGCGATATACGCGCCGGGAACTGATTGAACAGGCGCGTGCCGACAACCGCGCCGTGGTCAACCTGGAGAAAGCCGAGATCAAGCCACCGCTTGATCAGCGGCTATTCCTGGGGTTGGAGGTACTGGCTTCCAAATGAGCCTCGACAGACTGTCTATACTCTGCATGAGAACCTTGTTGACGAGGGGTTTATGGACGATCCAATCGATGACAAACCACCGACCTTCCGGCAGATGCTGCACAGCGTGACGGCCGCCGCGTTCGGTGTGCAAAGCGGCAAGAATCGCGCCCGCGATTTCACCCATGGCAAACCCAGCCACTTTGTGATCCTGGGCGTTGCGTTCACGGTGGTGTTTGCGTTGACGCTGTTTGGCATCGTCAAGCTGGTGCTGTACCTGGCCGGTGTTTAACGCCGCCGATGCAGACTGAACGCATAAACAGGACGCCGGTTTGCCAACGACCGCCAGCGCACGGAATCCACCGGCGCTGGCGGCGCTGACAAATGCAGGCGCTCAGATAAACCTTGAATATCGACCGCCATCATCTTGGCTACTCGACAACCAATCGCTGCTCAATCAACGGTTTTATTACTGGTGGCTGACCCAAAATACAGCGGTGCCGACCACGAGAATAATCAGAAACAAAATGGCCCAGGCATCAACGGTACTGTCAGGTTTACGGGCTTTGGTGGAATTACTCATCGCATCGCCTCTTGTCGGTTTTATAGGTGACTGCACTAAGACTCGTCCACAGTAAAGACCAGTCTTGCCCCCATGACAAATGTGGGTATCGCGATAACTGTTCTCATTAGTCAGTTTGGTTATGTGCATATACCCAAACATCACTTTTGCGCATATACGCAAACTGGTATCGTGCGCCGGCTCCGTTGGGAGTGCGCGGCCGTGCGCGCAGATTTGCCGAGAACAGGACCTATATGTACGTATACGACGAATACGATCAGCGCATCATCGAGGACCGCGTCAAGCAGTTCCGTGATCAGACCCGACGCTACTTAGCAGGTGAACTGAGCGAAGAAGAGTTCCGCCCTCTGCGCCTGCAAAATGGCCTTTACGTTCAGCGCTTTGCGCCGATGCTGAGGGTGGCCGTGCCCTATGGCCAACTGACGTCGCGCCAGACGCGAATGATGGCCAAGATCGCCCGCGACTTCGACAAAGGCTATGCCCATATCAGCACCCGCCAGAACGTGCAGTTCAACTGGCCGGCCCTGGAAGATGTGCCGGATATCCTGGCTGAACTGGCTACCGTGCAGATGCACGCCATTCAGACCAGCGGTAACTGCCTGCGCAACGTGACCACCGACCAATTTGCCGGCGTCGCTGCCGACGAGTTGATCGACCCACGGCCGTGGTGCGAAATCGTGCGCCAGTGGACTACCTTCCACCCTGAGTTCGCCTACCTGCCACGCAAGTTCAAGATCGCCATCAATGGCTCGACCTCGGACCGCGCCGCCATCGAAGTCCACGATATCGGCCTGGAGCCGGTGTACAACGCTGCAGGCGAGCTGGGCTTCCGTGTGCTGGTGGGTGGCGGCCTTGGTCGTACGCCGGTGGTCGGTGCGTTCATCAACGAGTTCCTGCCGTGGCAGGACCTGTTGAGCTACCTCGACGCCATCCTGCGGGTCTACAACCGCTATGGCCGTCGCGACAACAAGTACAAGGCCCGGATCAAGATCCTGGTCAAGGCGCTGACCCCTGAGGTGTTTGCCCAGAAAGTCGATGCCGAAATGGAACACCTGCGCGGCGGCCAGACCACCCTGACCGAAGCCGAAGTGCACCGCGTCGCCAAGCACTTCGTCGACCCTGAGTACAAGGCCCTGAGCAATCAGGACGCCGAGTTGGCCGCACTCGACCAGCAACACCCAGGCTTCGCCCGCTGGCGCACGCGCAATACGCTGGCGCACAAGAAGCCGGGCTACGTGGCAGTGACCCTGTCGCTCAAGCCCACCGGCGTTGCGCCTGGCGACATCACCGACAAGCAACTGGACGCGGTCGCCGACCTGGCCGAGCGCTACAGCTTCGGCCAACTGCGCACCTCCCACGAGCAGAACATCATTCTTGCGGACGTTGAACAGAGCCAACTGTTCACCCTGTGGGGCGAACTGCGCGAAGGCGGCTTTGCTACGCCGAACATCGGCCTGCTGACCGATATCATCTGCTGCCCGGGCGGCGACTTCTGCTCCCTGGCCAACGCCAAGTCGATCCCGATTGCGGAGTCGATCCAACGCCGTTTCGACGACCTGGATTACCTGTTCGATATCGGCGAGCTGGACCTGAACATCTCCGGTTGCATGAACGCTTGTGGTCACCACCACGTCGGCCACATCGGCATCCTGGGCGTGGACAAGAAAGGCGAAGAATTCTACCAAGTGTCCCTGGGTGGCAGCGCCAGCCGCGATGCGAGCCTGGGCAAGATCCTCGGCCCATCCTTCGCCCAGGAAGCCATGCCAGAGGTGATCGGCAAGCTGATCGACGTGTATATCGAACAGCGTACCGAAGATGAGCGCTTCATCGACACCTACCAGCGCATCGGCATCGACCTGTTCAAGGAGCGTGTCTATGCAGCGAATCATTAAGAACAACGCAGTCGTCGACGAAACCTGGCACCTGCTGCCCAAGGACGCGAGCTTCGACGGCATCTCCAACTGCGACGACCTGATCGTGCCGCTGGCCCTGTGGCGCGAGCACGGCCACGCCCTCAAGGCCCGCGACGGCGGTTTGGGTGTATGGCTGGACGCCGATGAAGAAGCCGAAGAAATCGGTGATGACGTGCAGCATTTTCAGGTCATCGCCCTGAACTTCCCGGCCTTCACCGACGGGCGCAACTACTCCAACGCCCGCCTGCTGCGTGACCGTTATGGCTACAAGGGTGAACTGCGGGCCATTGGCGACGTGCTGCGTGACCAGTTGTTCTACCTGCACCGCTGCGGGTTCGATGCCTTCGCCTTGCGCGCGGACAAAGACCCGTACGAAGCGCTGGAAAGTCTCAAGGATTTCTCGGTGACCTATCAAGCGGCCACCGATGAACCACTGCCGCTGTTCCGCCGCCGCTGACACCTTGTCCCTGTAGGAGCGAGCTTGCTCGCGAAAAACCTGAACGATAACGCAGGTCGCCTGGCTGTAGCGGCGCCCTCGCGTTCTTCGCGAGCAAGAACTGGGCGTCCCCCTCGTTCCTACAGTTCCGTCGCCCGTCAATCCTTCGTGATCGACTCCCGCTTGACATTAAAGTTAACTTTAAGCTTAGCCTGAGACCTCCCCTGCTCAGGAGTTAACCCATGTCACCGTTCGAATCGCTGCAACTGCCCAACGGCCAAGTCATCGCCAACCGCATCGCCAAGGCCGCGATGGAAGAGAATATGGCGGACCTGCATCAGGCACCGTCCAAAGCATTGAAGCAGCTATACAAGACCTGGGCCGACGGCGAGCCCGGCTTACTGTTGACCGGTAACGTGATGATCGACCGCCGCGCCATGACCGGCCCTGGCGGTGTCGCGCTGGAAAACGAGCAACACCTGGCCAGTTTTCGTGAATGGGCCGACGTAGCCCGGGCCAAAGGTGTGCACTTCTGGGTACAGCTCAGCCATCCGGGCCGCCAGACCATGGCCAACCTCGGTCAACAAGCGTTGGCACCCTCGGCTATTGCGCTGGATGTGGGCAGTTTTTCCAAGATGTTCGCCAAACCCAAGGCCATGACCGAAGACGACATCCAGGACGTCATCAAGCGCTTCGCCACCAGCGCCCGCCTGGCCGAGCAAGCCGGGTTCACCGGGGTGCAGATCCACGGCGCCCATGGCTATTTGTTGAGTCAGTTCCTCTCGCCCTTGAGCAACCATCGCACCGACCGTTGGGGCGGCTCCCTGGAAAACCGGGCACGCCTGCTGCTAGAAGTCATCCGTGCCGTGCGGGCCAATGTCAGCCCTTCATTTTGTGTGTCGGTAAAGCTCAATTCCGCAGACTTCCAGCGCGGCGGCTTCGATGAGACCGATGCACGCGCTGTAGTGGAAATGCTCAATACACTGCCGATCGATTTGCTTGAGTTGTCCGGCGGCAGCTATGAAGCGCCGGCCATGCAAGGTGAAGCGCGGGACGGCCGCACCTTGGCCCGTGAAGCCTACTTTTTGGATTTCGCCACGCAAATGGCGAGCATCGCCACCATGCCACTGATGGTGACCGGAGGTATTCGCCGCTTGCCGGTGGTCCAGCAAGTATTGGACAGCGGCATCGCCATGGCCGGCATCGCCACCGCCCTGACCCTGGAGCCGCAACTGATCAAACAGTGGCGTGAAGGTCGCGACCTCAACCCACAACTGCGGCCCATGGAATGGAAGCGCAAACCGCTGGCCGCCCTCGCCACCCTCGCCGTGGTGCGCGACCAGATGCGTCGCCTGAGCCGCGGCCGTCTGCCCAAACCCAACGTTGCGCCCTGGCTGGCATTGGCCTGTGACCAGTGGTTTATCGCGCGGCGTACGCGGCAGTATCGCGCGAGCATGACGCAATCTTCACATTAATGGCGGAGCATTCGCCGTGATTGAACTGTCCCCTACTGATCAGCAGTTTTTCAACCTCACTGACGATTGGAGTTCCTCATGGCGAAAATCAACCTGGCCCAGCAGTTGGCGACCACCCTGGAACAAGCGGGTATCAAGCGTATCTGGGGGCTCACCGGCGACAGCCTCAATGGCCTGACCGACGCCCTGCGCAGCATGGACAGCATCGAGTGGATGCATGTGCGCCACGAGGAGGTCGCCGCCTTCGCTGCCGGTGCCGAAGCGGCGGCCACCGGCGAGTTGACGGTGTGCGCCGGCAGTTGCGGGCCGGGTAACCTGCATTTGATCAATGGTTTGTTCGATTGCCATCGCAACCATGTGCCGGTGCTGGCGATTGCCGCGCAAATTCCGTCCTCGGAGGTTGGCCTGAATTACTTTCAGGAAACCCATCCCCAGGAGCTGTTCAAGGAATGCAGCCACTTTATCGAGCTGGTGAGCAACCCCGAGCAGATGCCTCAGGTGCTGCACCGTGCCATGCGTTCGGCGATCCTCAACCGAGGCGTGGCGGTGGTGGTGATTCCGGGGGATGTGTCGCTGTTGGAGGTGGAAGATAAGCTCAAGCCGTGGCCGGCCTTGCACGCACCGCGCACCGTGCCGATTGAGCAGGACTTGCAGCGCCTCACCGACATGCTCCAGAGCAGCGAGAAAGTCACCCTGCTGTGTGGCAGCGGCTGTGCCGGTGCCCACGATCAAGTGGTGGCGCTGGCCGACGCCCTCGGCGCGCCGGTGGTGCACGCATTGCGGGGCAAGGAGCACGTGGAGTGGGATAACCCGTTCGACGTCGGCATGACCGGCCTGATCGGTTTCAGCTCCGGCTACCACGCCATGCTCGATTGCGACACCTTGGTCATGCTCGGCACCGACTTCCCTTATCGCCAGTTCTACCCGACCGACGCCAGGATCATCCAGGTGGACCGCAACCCCCAAGCCCTGGGGCGCCGTGCGACCCTGGACCTGGGCATCGCCGCCGACGTCAGTGAAACCATCGACGCGCTGTTGCCGCGCCTGACCCGCAAGACCGATCGCAGCTTCCTCGAAACCTCCCTCAAGCACTACGAAAAAGCCCGCCAAGGCCTGGATGACCTGGCGCAACCGTCCAAGGCCGGCCGGCCAATCCATCCCCAGTATGTGGCGCGCTTGCTCAGCGAACTGGCCGATGATGATGCGATCTTTACCGCCGATGTCGGCTCACCCACCGTGTGGGCGGCGCGTTATCTGAAGATGAACGGCAAGCGCCGGCTGATCGGCTCGTTCAACCATGGCTCGATGGCCAACGCCATGCCTCAGGCTATCGGCGCCCAGGCGGCGTTCCCTGGACGACAGGTGATCTCGATGTCCGGGGACGGTGGTTTCACCATGTTGATGGGGGATTTCATTTCCCTGGCGCAGCTGCAATTGCCGGTCAAACTCGTGGTGTTCAACAATTCGTCCCTGGGCTTTGTCGCCATGGAGATGAAGGCTGCGGGTTACCTGGACACCGGCACCGAGCTGAAAAACCCGGACTTCGCGGCCATGTCCAATGCCATGGGCATTTTGGGCATACGTGTGGAGCAATCCGAAGACCTGGAACCGGCACTGCGCCGTGCCCTGGCCCACGATGGCCCGGTGTTGGTGGACGTGGTGACCGCGACTCAGGAACTGGTGATGCCGCCGAGCATCAAGCTGGAACAGGCCAAGGGGTTCAGCCTGTACATGCTCAAGGCGGTGATGAGCGGGCGTGGCGATGAGGTTATCGAACTGGCACGCACCAACTGGTTGCGATAACCCCCTACTGTAGGAGCGAGCTTGCTCGCGAAGATCGCTAACGGTAACGCTGACATCCTGAATGAACGCGTTGTCGTCGAGTTTTTCGCGAGCAAGCTCGCTCCTACAGGTGCCGGGCTAATTTCAGCCTTTCTGCTTTTCTACCCACTTGCCGTAGGCATCGATGAATGCCTGCAGGAACGGCTTGGTCTTGTCCGACACCTTCCCCGCCTCATCGAACACACTGCCTGCCCCGCCCAGATAGGCTTCCGGCTGTTGCATGCACCACACATCCAGGAACACCAGGGACTGGCGCAAATGGTGGTTGGCGCCAAAGCCGCCAATGGCACCCGGCGACACGCTGATGATCGCCCCCGGCTTGCCACTCCAGGCGCTCTGCCCGTATGGGCGCGAGCCCACGTCAATGGCATTTTTCAAGGCCGCCGGCACGGAGCGGTTGTATTCGGGGGTGACGAACAGCACCGCGTCGGATGAACTCACTTGTTTGCGGAAAGTACTGTAGGCTGCGGGCGGAGTTGCACCGTCGATGTCCTCGTTGTAGAGCGGCAAGTCGCCGATTTCAACAATGTTCAACTTGAGGTTGGCAGGGGCCAGTTCGGCCAGGGCCAGGGCGACCTTGCGGTTGATCGACTCTTTTCTCAAGCTGCCCACCAGGACGGCAATCGTGTAGACCTTGCTCATTGAGGTTTCCCGACTTCTGAATAAAGGAGCTTGTAGTTATAGAGGCTTCGCGACGCGTTCACCAGAGGGTTGTGCGGATTCCCTCGACGGTTTCCTTGCAAGCACTTGCGTAGGAAGCGTCTGAAAATATCAGCGAATAGTATTTTTTTCTTATAGGTAAACTACCCCGCTCCCTGACGGTCTACAGAACCGCAAATCGAGTGTTTATCTCCAGAGGTTCTAAACAGATGGCTGCAGTACTTGTTGGACAGTTTCATGCCAGAGACGCGGAAGGCCGCGTGTATTCGGTGCATGAGTTCCAGGAATCCAACCCGGCGCAAGGCGACCTGGCCGGATCGACGCCCACCACGACCTACAAGCTGGCCATTGGCGACCGTGTAGAAAAGCTGGAAGGTGATGAATTCAAACTGATCCAGTCGGGCACCATTCTCGTGCGCGAGTCCGAAACCACTCTGGCATCGTAAGCGCTTGCCTTGTTCACCTGCTCAGTCCTGGCGGCTGGGCTGGGGACGTTCATGGGCGGCGGATCTGCGTCACCTCTATGCCCTGCTCGTCTTGCTTGAGCGTCACCAGCACCTGGCCGTGCTCCCCTTGCACGGTAAACATCGAGCGCTTGTAACCTGCCGCATTGTACGCGGGGTAAGCCTCCACCTCCCTGACCAGGGTTATCCCCACGACTGCGCCCACCTGCTCGCCCACCTGGTGCTGGGAGCGAATAAAGGCCTCCAGTGCGAGATTGTCCGGCGTCGGTTCATCCTGATGATTGAAGAAGTAAGCCGCCAGGCCTCCCACGGTCACCAGGACCACGAGTTGCTTGGCCGTTACCCCGAAGAACGTCGAGGGTAGAGGCATATGAGACCAGACCTGTTTTTTATTTTAAGTACCGGGAAACCGGCAGGGGTCGTTGCTGATCAGACCCGCCATTCTAATGGGGTCCTGGCTGAGCGCCATAGGCCGGGACGACCCCGGCAGTCTTTTTTGCGCACGAAGGCCTGCGCCATTGAATCCCCTGCGCACTGCACATAGACTCCGGCCATGCGTTTACGTCATATCGAAGTGATTCAGGCCATCTTGCAGACCGGCCACCTCGGCACCGCCGCCGAGTGGTTGCAACTCCCCGTGGGCGAAGTAGACGCCACTCTCAAGGATGCTGAGCAGCAATTGGGCTTCATGCTGTTCGCCAGCGTGCGCGGGCGTTTGCAGGCCACCCGGGAAACCCTGGAATTGCAGGCACAAATCACTGCTCTGTATGAAGCCCTGGAGCCGTTGCAACGCCTTGCCAGCCGCTTGAAACACCATCATGCGCCGCCCCTGCGCGCGCTGTGCACGCCGCCGTTGGCCAACCAACTGTTGCCCCAGAGCATTGCTGCACTGCGTCGACGCTTCCAGGACATGCCGTGCAACCTGTCGAGCCAGCCAGTTGGCGAGATCATCAACAGCCTGCTGTTGCATGAAGCCGATGTGGGCCTGAGCCTGCATGACCCAGAACATCCCCATATCCAGAGCACGGTGCTGGCCCAAGGCAAATTGCAGTTGCTGGCCCCCCATGGCTGGCTCAAGCCCAAGCAAAAATACATTGCGCTGCAGGAGTTGGCCGGCCAGTCCCTGATCGGCCTTGAAGGCCATGACCCGCTCAGCCGCTTGCTGGATGCCAAGCTGCACGCCCTGCGGCCGCTGCCCGTGGTGCAGACGCGGGTGCAAACCTACCCGATGATGCGCGGCTTGGTGGAGGCCGGAGAAGGCCTGGCGATTGTCGACCCGTTCACTGCCTTGGGTGCACGAGAGTCCGGGCTTGATGCGTGCCCGGTGTCACCACCGATAGTGGTCAGCCTGTATGCGTTGACCTTGAAAGACGCTGCGCCCTCCCCGGCATTGAATGCGCTGCTGGAAATCGTCATCCAGAAAGCCGAAAGCCTGCTTGGCAACGACACCAAGTCCCCGTAGGAGCGAGCTTGCTCGCGAAGAACGTGAACGATCACACGCTCATCCTGATGCAACGCGGCGCCTTGGCGTTTTTCGCGAGCAAGCTCGCGCCTACAGGGGTCAGACAGCCTCCACTTGCGCCTTGAACAACCGATACCAGAAAATCGCGACCTCGCGGGTTTGCGGGTCAATCCCGCGATAACGCAGTTGATCGATGCCGCCCATTACATAGCCACAACGCTCATACAGGCGACAGGCGCCGAGGTTGTTGTTCTGGGTCTCAAGCATCATGCCCGGCAGGTTCTTCTTGCGGGCCCAGAACTGCGCCACGTCCAACAACGACTTGGCCACGCCATGTCGGCGCGCCGGTAACGCCACGGCCAACTCGTCAACATGGGCGAAACCGTTCCAGTTGGTGCTGACCACGATATGCCCCACTGCGCGGTCATCCAGGTACGCCATGAAGATCGAGCTGTCGGCGGCATCACGAAAACTGGCGAATTCTTCCGGGTCGATGCCATAGCACTTGCGGTACGGCAGCACTTTTTCCACCGGCCATTGTTCGACGCGCTGGCCCATTTGCGGCACCCCATAGGCACTGACTTCAAAGCTGAAATCATTGCCCCACACATAGGCGTCAAAACCTTCGTCGGCGACTCGCACACTGAGCCCTGGATACTTCGGGTTCATTACAGCTTGCATAGACTTCCTTAACCCTTGATGCAGTCGACGGTATAACGACGGCCACTGCCGTCATCTTCGTGTTGCAGCCCATGCACATCCGCGACAAAACCGGGGAAACTGCTATCGAACGTGCGGGCAAATGCCAGGTAATCGATGATTGAACGTGTTGACTCGGTGAAGCGTTCGCCGGGCATGATCAGTGGTATGCCCGGCGGGTAAGGCACCAGCATTACAGCGGCGATGCGTCCTGCCAAGGCATCGATGCAGACCGCCTCCACCTCGCCCCTGACCAACTGGTCGTAGGCATCGGCGGGTTTCATCGCGATTTGCGGCAATACCGTATACATACGCTTGAGGTGCCTGGCCGTGGCATTGCTACGGTAACAGCTGTGCAACTGGTCGCAAAGGTCGCGCAGCCCCAGGCCTTGATAACGTGCCGGGCCTTGGGCATACACCGACGGCAAGCAAGTGGCCAGGCTGACATTGGCATCGTAGCTACGCTTGAACTCCAGCAGCTCGGTGAGCAAGGTGCTCCATTTACCTTTGGTAATGCCCATGGAAAACAGCACGAGAAACGAATACAGCCCAGTCTTCTCCACCACCAGCCCGCGCTCCCAGAGGAACTTGCTGACCACTGCAGCGGGAATCCCACACTCGCTCAATGCCCCACCGGCGTTGAGGCCAGGCATCACCAGTGTGACTTTGATCGGGTCCAGCAGCACGTAGTCTTCAACAACGTCGCCAAAGCCATGCCACTCATCCCCAGGGTGCAATAGCCAATCCGCAGTGGCGACCCGGTCGATACCCGCGACCGAGGGTGGCTGCCAGATGGAAAACCACCAGTCTTCCGCCGCGATATGCTGGCGCAAGTTGGCCAGGGCGCGACGAAAACTCAAGGCCTCGTCGAACATTTCCTGAAGCAGCGAGCGCCCGGCCGGGCCTTCCATCATTGCCGAGGCCACATCCAGCGACGCGATGATGCTGTATTGCGGCGAGGTGGAGATATGCATCATGAAGGCTTCATTGAAGCGGTCACGGTCCAGTTGCCGTGCGCCGCCGTCCTGTACGTGGATCATCGACGCCTGGCTGAATGCCGCCAGCAACTTATGCGTACTGTGGGTGGTGAACACCAAGGGGCTGTCCGGCGTGCGCGAGGTACCCATGCCATAACGCCCGGCGAAGAACTCGTGAAAGGCGGCGTAGGCATACCAGGCCTCATCAAAATGCAGCACCTCGACACTGTTGCCCAGTTGCTGCTTGATCAGTTCGGCGTTGTAACACAGGCCGTCATAGGTGGAGTTGGTCACCACCGCCAATTTCACTTTCGGTGGTCGCCCACGGGTCAAGGGGCTGGCGTCGATCTTGGCGCGGATCGACTCAGGGCTGAATTCGCTCAGGGGGATCGGGCCGATGATCCCCAGCTCGTTGCGCTCCGGGCACAGGTACAGCGGGATCGCGCCGGTCATGATGATCGAATGCAACACCGACTTGTGGCAATTGCGGTCTACCAGCACCAGGTCATCGCGCCCCACCATGGAATGCCAGACGATCTTGTTGGCGGTGGACGTGCCGTTGATCACGAAGAACGTATGGTCGGCGCCAAAGTTGCGCGCGGCGCGTGCCTCGGCTTCGGCCAAGGGCCCGGTGTGATCGAGCAGCGAGCCCAGTTCGGGCACCGACACCGACAAGTCAGAGCGCAGGGTGTTTTCCCCAAAGAACTGATGAAACGCCTGCCCCACCGGGCTTTTGCGATAGGCCACGCCACCGCCATGACCGGGGGTGTGCCAGGAATAATTGGAATCGGCGGTGTGTTGCACCAGCGCCTTGAAGAACGGCGGCAACAGGCCATCCAGGTACGTGCGTGCGGCGCGGGCGACCTGGCGCGCCAGAAACGGCACGGTGTCTTCGAACAGATAAAGAATGCCGCGCAGCTGGTTGAGCTCGCTCATGGCATCGGCGGGCGCGTTTTCCAGGGTGACTTGCTCGCCCAGCGCAAAGATCGGCAGGTTGGGTGCGCGCAGGCGCGCCAAGCGAATCAACTCCACCATGTTCTGCAACAGATGGGTGTTTTCCCCGGCGCCTTCGGCGGCTATCAGCATGCAGGCCAGACCGTGATGGGTAGCGGCCACCAGCCGCCCCTCGGCGTAGTCCACCGCAGAAAAAATACTGAAGCCCTCCTGTTCCAACTCCCTGGCGATGCCTCGAACCCGGTCACCGGCAACGGTGTCGGCCTTGATGTCACGGTGCACGATCAGAACAGGGAACTTCAGGTCTTTGTACATGAGCACTCTTACTCCGGAGGCTTTGCACAAGGGTAGAAGCTGGAAGCAAAAGTGGCGAATGAAGATTTCACAGGTGGTCGAGAGGTATTTATATAACTTCGGTACGGGGCTGAACCTGTCGCGAGGGAGCTTACTCCCGTGACGGCCCGCCTGCCGGGCCATACCTACCTGACACCCCGCGATCAAACTGTGGGAGCTGGCTTGCCTGCGATGACGGCCTGCCAGCCGACACTTATCTACCTGAGGCTCCGCAATCCAAATGTGGGTGGGCTGGGCCGGCATTCCGGTTTTCCAAAGTGACCCGCTGTCAGAGCGCAACGCTAAGTGGCCGTTACCGCAGGAATGGAGATGTACCCAATCAAACCGTGTTGACTGTCAGGCCGCATTCGCGAGCAAGCCCGCTTCCACAATTTGATCGCGGGGCGTCAGGTCGATAGGCGTTGGCTGGCAGGCCGCTATCGCAGCTCTACACAACTTTGGTGCGACGCTGGACCTGCGGCGAGGAAGCTTGCTCCCGTGGCGCACTGACAGCCGACGCTGATGTAGCTGACGCACGCGATCCAAATGTGGGAGCTGGCTTGCCTGCGAATGCGGCCTGACAGTCGACGCAGTTATACCGAGTACATATCCATTGCTGCGGTAACGGCCACTTAGGGTTCCGCTTTTACAGCGGGTCACTTTTGGAAAAGAGCCCGGAATGCCGGCCCAGCCAAA
>NZ_JBQEQE010000016.1:0-67958 GCF_052046095.1 Pseudomonas sp. 22072 | reverse complement strand
GGGGCCGCCGCCACGCGCCATCCATGGCGCGGGGCGGCTAAACCGGCATCCCTGCCGGTTTACCCCCCAAATCACTGTCGGATTCCGGCCAGCGTGGTTTAACGGGGCGCCTGAAATCAAAAGCAGATCAAGAGCAAGATCAAGAGCGACTCGCTTCGCATCGTGGTTACCGTCCAACGTTACAGCGTTGTGTAGATACCTGTGGCTATCGCAGGCAAGCCAGCTCCCACAGTTTGATCGCGCAGCGTCAGGTAGATAGGTGTTGGCTGGCCGGGAGCAAGCTCCCTCGCCACAGATGCAACTGTGTAAGTACCCATGGCTGCAAGCCTGCTCCTACATGAGCGGTTATTGCTGAGTGAGTTGAGTCCACAACGCCGGCGCACCGGCTGCCTTGGCAATCGCCTCCAGCCTTGCCGCATGCTCGGCCAGGTCCTGCTCGCTGGCACGGATGATCGGCGTCGGCTTGCGATCAGCTGGCAAGCGGCGGATTTCCGAAGGGCGGTTGCCCGACCCTTCCGCCGAACCGCTGCCATCGGATGCATTACCGGCCAGGGACAGGCTGGTCTGCCCGCCGGTCATGGTCAGGTAAACGTCGGCCAGGATCTCGGAGTCAAGCAAGGCGCCGTGGAGTTCACGGCCGGAGTTGTCGACGCCATAGCGCTTGCACAAGGCATCGAGGCTGTTGCGCTGGCCCGGGTGACGCTCGCGGGCCATCATCAAGGTATCGAGGATCATACAGTGCTGGGAGATGTCCGCACGGTCGGTCTGCCCCATCAGGGCAAATTCGTTGTTGATGAAACCGATGTCGAACGCCGCGTTATGGATGATCAACTGGGCGCCATTGATGAATTCGAAGAACTCATCGGCCACTTCGGCGAAGCGCGGCTTGCCCTTGAGGAATTCGTCAGTGATGCCGTGGACGCCAATCGCGCCCTCGTCACTGTCGCGGTCCGGTTGCAGGTAGACGTGGAAGTGGCGACCGGTCAGGCGGCGCCCCATCAGTTCGACACAGCCGATTTCGATGATCCGGTGACCATCGGTCACCGGCATGCCGGTGGTTTCGGTATCGAGTACAACAGATCGGATGGCCATCAGGGTTCAGCTCTCAACGGTTTGGTGCATTTCAAGGGGCGGGATATTAGCACGCTCCCGAACCGATGCGCCCCATGGCAAAAAACCACGGCGGGTCACCCAACAGTTTTTTACAAGGTTTAGCAAACCTGCTGCAGTTTGCTCCCGCGCCCGTTGTTAGCCTGCTCGCCTTATTCTTGATGCGGACTACCCGGATTCATGTGCACGCTAAAATGGCTGTTTATCCCCTGCCTGCTCTGCGCCGCCAGTGTGCAGGCCACCAGTTTTGTCATGACGACTGACGCGCTGGTGAGCCTGTCGATGAGTGCCACAGGAGGCACCAGCAGCAGCTTCAAGGACGATAAGATCGTGCTGGCGGCCAAGGCCGATGCCGCGTCGTTTGTCGCAAGCCAGGGTGATATACGTGGCGTTGCGCTGGAGTCGGCGTTCGAGCACATTCGCCGGATGAGGGCGGATCTACATTGCACGGACGAGCAACTCGCCCGTGCAATCCTAGCCCTCTAATCGGCTATGCTCACTGGGTCTTTTTGATCAGGTCAAAATCTCGCAAGGCTACGTAGGGGTCCCAGTACTCGCGCACAGACTGGATCTGCCCGTCCTTGGCCATACGCAAAATGGCAATAAAGGTCTGGTGATAAGGCCTGCCACTGGAGCGAATGACGCCGTCACTGGTGTACTCGAATACATAGGTGCCTTTTTCGGTGGTCTCAAGCAGCGTCCAGGTCTTGGGATCGCTGTACGTCAGATGGCCCATTTGCTTACTGAAGTCAGTGAAGTAATTCGTTAGCTCTTGACGCCCCTTGTTTGCGCGCTTGAAACCGACACTCGGGAAGTCGTGGACTGGCGCATAAGCCAGTTCGTAAACGCCGTCCTGAACATAATACTTAGCCATCTGGGCCGGATGTTCCGACCAGCCATTCAAGCTGCGCCAATAAAAATCCGCCACGTCGGCAGTGGTGTACCCCGGCGACAAATAGTAAAAGCCGCCCTGTTCCTTAATCGTTGCTTTGGGTTGAGCGTTAACGCCGGCGGCAAAGACTGCCGTGGTGACCAACAAGCCCAATAACCATCCACGAAGACTCATCATGTTTACTACCTCACTTTCGCTTGATTGACGGGTTGATACGGTTTTACTGCGCGCACGGCTTTGCCGGTGCGGCCATGGCCTGACCGCACCTGTACGGGCTATGAATCAATGGGGCATGCGCAGGACAGCCTTGATGGTGTCGCTAGAGTGGATATCGGCGATCGCTTGATTGATGTGTTCCAGGTCGTAGAAGCGGATCATTTTGTCTACCGGGAAACGCCCCTGCTGGAACAAGTCCACCAACCGCGGCAGGAACACTGAAGGCGCCGCGTCCCCCATGATGCTGCCCCGCACCACACGGCCGCGGATCAGTTGCATGACATCCAGAGACAGTTGGGTGCCAGGCGCGACCACACCAGTCAGCACGGCCTCACCGCCCTCTTCCAAGACGCTGACGGCATTGGCCATCACACCAACATGGCCAGCGCATTCAACGGCGTATTTCACTCCCCGGCCGCCGGTCAGAGCCATGACTTGCTGCGTTGCGTCAGCCTGGTTCGCGTCAATCAGTAGCGTGGCCCCCATCTCCCGAGCCACCGCCAGGCGCGAGGGTTGCGTGTCTATTGCGATGATCGGATTGCAACCCATCACGCGCGCGGCCATGACCGCACTGAGGCCGACGGCCCCCATGCCGAAGACGGCGATGGCAGTGCCAGGGGCTGGCTTGAGCGCGTTCATGACTGCGCCTGCCCCGGTCATCACGCCACAGGCAAAGGGCCCCAGAAACTCCAGTGGTGCATCATCCGCCACCTTGACCAGGCTGCTGGCGCTCACCACCGCGTAATTAGCGAATGAAGACTGGCCGAAAAAGTGGCTGTGCACCGGCCGCCCGTTGTCATGCAGTGCCACCGAGCCATCGGCACGAGAGGCTTTCCAGTTGTAGTCAAAATGTTCAGCACAGTAAGTTGGCAACCCACTGGCACAATGACTGCACTGACCGCAGAAGCCCAAGGACAGGATAACCTTGTCACCCACCTGCACATGGCTGACACCCGGCCCGACTTGCTCGACGATACCCGCCCCTTCGTGACCGAGCACCACGGGCATTGCCACCGCAATCTGGCGGTCACGCACGGCAAGGTCGGTATGGCAGATGCCGGTGGCAATGATTCTGACGCGCACTTCATCGCTGCGCACAGTGTCCAGTTGCAAGGAGCGCACATCAAACAGCGGGCCTTTGCCTTCAGTCACAGCAGCCAGGATTTTCATTGGATCTCTCTCGCACGATCAGTGGCTTGTTATTGATTACCGGGGTAACCAACCATTGAAGCCAGATTAACGAGCAGGTCCGCAGGTCGCTTTACCTTCCTTGCTGACGTGTTGACGTTTATTGCGCAATGCAACGGAGCCTAGGGCCGACGCAACTCACTGGCGGACTGCCCGACAATCCGGCGGAACGCACGAGAGAACTGGCTAGCGCCGGCAAACCCGGTCGCCAGGGCAATATCCAGCAAACTGCGGTCGGTGGTGGTGATCAAGTGTTTGGCCCGGTTGACCCGACACAGCAGTAGGTACTGGTACGGTGACATGCCGAACGTGCGCCGGAATATCCGAGAAAAATGATAGGGGCTGAGATTGACGATGTTTGACAAATCGGCCAGGCGTACTTCGTTGGCCAGTGACGCCTCGATGTAATCGACCAACCGCTGGCGCTGCGCCCGCCCCAGCTCACCTGCGTTCACCAGTACGACCTCAGGCAGTTGTTGGAGTAAACGCAGCTCCTGCATCAACAGCATGACCAGGGTTTCCAGATACAAGGTATCGGTCTTGCCGCCACACACCACCTGATCCAACCGCTCGAGCAGAGCTCGCACAAACCCATCATGGCAACTGATCAGCGGCTTGAGATCCTTCTGCACCCGGTAACTTGGACAGGCTGTCGCCAATCGCTCCTCGTCAATCGACACCAGTACATACCCCACTCGGGCACGCTCCCCGGCCCAACCTTCGAATAGGCAACCGGCGGGGATAAAGTCAATGAGCTGGTCCAAGGCCCGAGGCCCAGCCAAGCGCAAGCCATCGATGCTGACCTCGCCATCACTGACCGCCCCCTGTCGGTACAGCACGAACTGGTGCTGCTGGCGGCGCATTTCAAAACGATGAGCCCGTTGTACCACCTGCACACATTCAATAGCGCCCCATGGCGGCAGCTCACGGCGGATCATCTGCGAAATCCGTGGTGGCGTATAACTGAGCCCCTCAGGCTCACTCTCCACCGCTTCGTCAAGAAAGGCCTGGACATCGGCATGAGGTGAAAAGGACATTCCGCGCTCCCGAGTAGTATTCGAACGGCCGCTGCGATGTCGCTGATTCAGCTCTGCTTGTACCCGCGCACTTCATCCACGCCACGGTTGGCCAACTGGTCGGCGCGCTCGTTGCCAGGGTGGCCGATGTGCCCGCGCACCCATTTCCAGGTAATGTCGTGACGGTTGCACTGTTCATCGAGCAATTGCCACAGGTCGGCGTTCTTGACCGGCTCCTTGGCCGCCGTTTTCCAGCCGCGTTTTTTCCAGTTGACCATCCACTCGTTGATGCCCTTCATCACATATTGCGAGTCGGTCACCAGCAGTACGTTGCAACGCCGCTTGAGTTCTTCGAGGCCGCGAATGGCGCCCATCAATTCCATACGGTTATTGGTGGTATTGGCTTCGCCGCCCCACAGTTCCTTCTCCACGCCCTTGCACACCAGCAAGGCGCCCCAGCCGCCTGGGCCCGGGTTGCCTTTGCAGGCGCCATCGGTGAAGAGTTCTACGCTATCGGTCATCGGTTATTCGGCCTGAAATCAAAAAGAGGTTTTACGGTTCGCCTTGTTCGCGGTTGACCTTGGCCAACGGCATCGGCACGAGCTTGCCGATCGGCTCGCGGCGCATTTGCTGCAACGGTCGCAGACCGACCACGATCTTGCGTGCGACCAATAAATAGAAGCCGCCACCCGACAGCTGCCAGGCTCCTGCCCGGCGTTCCCAACCGGCCAGACGGCCCTGCCACTTGGCAGTCGCAAGCGGCGGACGATAGCACCCGAAGCGGCGTTTCTCCAGCGCGAAGCCCAGCAGGTTGAGCCAGTCGCCCACACGCGATGGCGCGATGCAACGCGCCTGGCGCAGTCCGTCATGGGCGAACACACGGCGCAGGCCCCAACTGCTCCAGGGGTTGATGCCGACAATCAGCAAATGGCCACCAGGGCGCACGCTGCTCGCCGCTTCGCGCAACAAACCGTGGGGTGACAAGCAGAAATCCAGGCCGTGCTGCAACACCACCACATCGGCGGCGTGTTCGCTCAAGGGCCAGGCCTGTTCCTCGCAGACGATCTCCACGCCCGGCAACGGTGCACCCAGGCGCACATTGCGTTGCACCTGCGGCGCCGATGGAGGCGTGTCGGCCGACGGTCCGTAATGCACCAGGTAGCCACCAAAGAACCGGCCCAGCTCGTCTTCGAGCATGCGCCGCTCTTCTTCCAGCAAAAACTGCCCAATCGGCCCGGACAACCATTCGCGGGCCGCGCTGATCAGGGCCAGCCACTCAGGATCGGCCTGGGCGAACGCTTTATCAGTCATTGCATTCTCCAACTCGCCTAGACGTTCTAAGATGCACCAATGTGTTCAGCTTGGCGAATCGAAGAATGATACAGATCAGTGCCCTACCCGCCTTTACCGACAACTACATCTGGTTGTTACAAGACCCTACGACCCAGCGCTGCGCCGTGGTCGACCCCGGCGATGCCACGCCAGTGCTGGCCTGGCTCAAGCAGAATGCCGAGTGGCGCCTCAGCGACATACTGGTTACCCATCATCACCATGATCATGTAGGCGGTGTCGAGCAACTGAAAAATGCCACCGGCGCCAAGGTTTATGGCCCTGCCAACGAAAAGATCCCGGCGCGGGATGTGGCCTTGCACGATAACGACCATATCCGCGTGCTGGGCTGGGACTTCGACGTGTACGCCGTGCCAGGCCACACCCTCGGCCACATCGCCTTTTATCACCAAGGCGTATTGCTGTGTGGCGATACCTTGTTCGCCGCCGGTTGCGGTCGCCTGTTCGAAGGTACACCCGAACAGATGTACAACTCTCTGGAACGCCTGGCCGCCCTGCCCGCCGATACGCAGGTGTACTGCACCCACGAATACACGCAAAGTAACTTGAAATTTGCCCAAGCCGTGGAACCGCACAATGCCGACATCGCCGAACGTGTGGAAAATGTCGCCCAACTTCGCGCCCGTGGCGAGATGACGCTGCCCTCCAACCTGGCCCTGGAAAAACGTACTAACCCTTTTCTGCGCACCGCTGAAACATCCGTTAAACAAAAAGCGGACGAACGGAACGGCCGCGACAACCGCTCTGGGGCCGAGGTGTTTGCTAGCTTGAGGGCTTGGAAAGATAAGTTCTAACCAGATGCAATCTGATACGTAATTTCTGAATGGTTGACCGGAACCAAAGCGCTTTCTAGAATCGCCCGACATTTTTGCCCGGAACTTACTTCCAGCCAATGTCGTCATCTATTCGTAAATCCATTTCTTCAGACGCATTGACCCGCCTGGCTCAAGCCGTGGCGGTGGCCGTTTCCGCAACTCTGGCGGGCTGCCAATCGACTCATTACGCTGCACAATCCACCGTGCAACCCAAACCGAATCTTGCTGCCAAGATCAAGCAAAAACCTATTTGGCTATCAGAGAAGCCCAGCCCCGAAGTACCCCAGGACGTCTGGGAACGCATGCGTCGGGGCTTTCAATTGCAGGACGGTGTCGGCGTCAACCCACGCATCGAGCAACAGCGCCTGTGGTTCGCCAGCAACCCCTCCTTTCTGGAGAATGCCGGCGAACGCGGCAGCCTCTACATTCATTACATCGTCGAACGCCTTGAAGAACGCAACATGCCCCTGGAACTGGCGCTGCTGCCAGTGATTGAAAGTGCCTACAACCCAATGGCCTATTCGCGCAGCGATGCGGTGGGCTTGTGGCAGTTCATTCCCTCCACCGGGCGCTACTTCAACCTGCGCCAGACCCGCGCCTACGATGGCCGCCGCGACATCACGGCCTCCACCACCGCCGCCCTGGACTATCTGACGCGTCTGCATGACATGTTCAACGGCGACTGGCTGCTGGCCCTGGCGGCCTATAACGCCGGCGAAGGCACGGTCAGCCGGGCAATCGAGCGCAACGAAAAGCTCGGCCTGCCCACTGACTACTGGAACCTGCCCCTGCCTCAGGAAACCAAGGACTATGTGCCCAAGTTCCTGGCCTTGTCCCAGGTAGTACTGGCGCCCGAGGCCTATGGCGTCAACCTGAACCCAATTGCTAACACGCCGTACTTCGAAGTGGTTGAAGTCAAGCAAAGCATGGACCTGTCACGGGTTGCCGCGCTGGCCGAGATCGACGAAGACGAACTGTTCCAGCTCAACCCAGCCTTGAAACAACGCACCACTCTGGATGGCCCCCAGCATCTGCTGGTACCAACCTCCAAGGCCCAACTGCTGACCAGCACCCTTTCGACGATGAAGCCGGAAGAATTGCTGAGTATGCGCCCGAAAAAGCCGGTGTTCGACGAAGTCGAGACCAAGGCGGTCGCCGGGCGGACCCGCAGCTACAAGGTACGCAGTGGCGACAACCTCACGTTGATCGCCAAGGTCAACAAGGTCGATGTGCATGACCTGCAGCGCTGGAACAAGCTCAACGGCCAGGCCCTCAAGGTCGGCCAGACCCTGGTGATGCAGGACACGCGTAAAGTCGCGGCGAAAAAACCGGTGCAGTACAAGGTCAAGAAAGGTGACTCGCTGTACATGGTGGCCAAGCGTTTCAATGTCGAGATGCAACATCTCAAGCGTTGGAACCCGCGCACCGGCCAGGCATTGAAGCCTGGGCAGATGCTGGTGGTTTCCGGGCCGCGCTAATACCTCGGGGAGCTGGCTTGTGTGGGAGCTGGCTTGCCTGCGATGCAGGCACCTCGGTCTATCAGTCAGACCGCAGTGATGCTATCGCAGGCAAGCCAGCTCCCACATTTGACCTTCACACCGTCCAATAGCTTGCAGTCCGCAAAATGGCCTTCCCGACAGCCTTTTTCCAACCGGAACAAGCTGTTACTGTACCGATCATAAAGCCCAAGCCGCCTGGATCGGATCTCTGACTTGAAGCGTCCCCTCCTTCTACTAATAAGTCTGGCCTTGAGCTTTGCGGCGAACGCGACGATCACCGAAAGCCACGGTTATGCGCAGTTCGGCACACTCAAGTACCCGGCCAAATTCACCCATTACGATTGGGTAAACCCTGCAGCGCCCAAAGGCGGGACATTGCGGGTGATGGCATTTGGCACCTTCGATACGCTCAACCCCTACACCTTCAAAGGTTCAAGCCCGGTTTCCACCGCCAACTTCCTGCAGTACGGCGTCAACGAGCTCAATGAACCCTTGATGGTGGGCACCGGGCAATACGCGCCGTCAGGCGATGAACCCACCTCAAGCTACGGCCTGATTGCCCAATCGGTGGAATACAGCGAAGACCGCAGTTGGGTGGTGTTCAACCTGCGCCCCGAAGCACGCTTTCACGACGGCAAGCCGATCACCGCCGCTGACGTGGCGTTCTCCTATCGCACCCTGCTGACCGAAGGCCACCCGCAGTACCGCACCAACCTGCAGGAAGTGGCCCGGGTCGATATCCTCAACCCTCACCGTATCCGCTTTGTGTTCAAGCGCGCCGGCAACCCCTTGCTGATCCTGCGCCTGGGCGAGTTGCCGGTGCTGCCCCTGCACTATTGGAAAAACCGTGACTTCAAGGCAACCACCTTCGAGCCGCCCCTGGGCAGTGGACCTTACCGCATCACCAAGGTTGCGCCTGGGCGGCAACTGGTGTTTGAACGGGTCAAGGATTACTGGGGCAAAGACCTGCCGGTCAACCAGGGTTTCTATAACTACGACAAGGTCGAAGTGGAGTTCTATCGCGACAGCGACGTGGCCTTTGAAGCCTTCAAGGCCGGTGAATTCGACATTTATATCGAGCATCAGGCCAAGAACTGGGCCACCGGCTACAACTTCCCGGCGGTCAACCGCGGCGATGTGATCAAGGCGCAGATCGCCCATCAGATCCCCACCCAGAGCCAGGGCCTGTTCATGAATACCCGGCGACCGGCATTCAGCCAGGCCAAAGTGCGTGAAGCCCTGGGGTTGATGTTCGATTTTGAATGGACCAACCGCACGCTGTTCAGCAGCGCCTACAAGCGTTCGGTGAGCTATTACCCTAACAGTGAATTCTCGGCCACCGGCCTGCCCGTGGGCCATGAGTGGTTGATGCTCTCGCCCTACCGCGACCAACTGCCGGCTGCGCTGTTTACCCAACCGTTCAGTCTGCCAAACACCGATGGCCGTGGCATTCCCCGCGAAACCCTGCGCCAGGCCCTGGCCCTGCTCAGCGAGGCCGGCTGGAAACTGTCAGGGCAGCGCCTGCTGGATAAGGACGGGCAACCGCTGCGCCTGGAAATCCTGCTGGTCAACCCGAACCTCGAGCGCATCCTGCAACCCTATGTCGAAAATCTGACCCGCATCGGCATCGACGCCCGCTTGCGTACCGTTGACCGCGCACAGTACAAACAGCGCCTCGATCAATTCGATTTCGACATGATTTTGATGACTCTCAACCAGACCTTGAGCCCCGGCCTTGAGCAGTGGCAGTACTTCCACTCCAGCCAGGCCGCAATCAAAGGCAGCAAGAATTACGCCGGTATCGCTAACCCGGTGGTCGACCACCTGCTGGACCAACTGCTGGCGGCGCAGACCCGCGAAGAACAACTGGCTGCCGGCCGCGCCCTGGACCGGGTGCTGCTGTGGCAGCACTACAGCATCCCCAACTGGTACCTCAACTATCATCGCCTGGCGTACCGCAACCGGTTCGCCTTCGTCACCACGCCGCCCTACAGCCTGGGCCTGAGCGCATGGTGGCTGAAAGCTTCGGAGAAAGCCCAATGATGTCCTTGCGTACTACCCTGCTCGCCAGCCTGTTGCTGTGCACCGCGGCGCACGCCGCGCCTCAGCATGCGCTGACTCTCTACAACGAGCCCCCCAAGTACCCCGCCGACTTCAAGCATTTTGACTATGTAAACCCCTACGCCCCCAAGGGCGGAACCTTCCGCGAATCGGCCATGGGCGGCTTCGACAGCCTCAACCCCTATATCAGCAAGGGCGTACCGGCAGACAACCTGCCACTGATCTACGACACCCTGGCCATGCAAAGCCTGGACGAACCCATCACCGAATACGGACTGGTGGCCGGCAAGATCGAAAAAGCCCCGGACAACAGCTGGGTGCGCTTCTATCTGCGCCCTGAAGCGCGCTTCCATGACGGCCACCCGATACGCGCCGAGGACGTGGTGTTTACCTTCCAGACCCTGATCAAGGAAGGCAACCCGCTGTACCGCAACTACTACGCCGACGTCGACGAAGTCGTGGCCGAAGACCCGTTGCGCGTGCTGTTCAAGTTCAAGCGCACCAACAACCGCGAGTTGCCGTTGATCCTTGGGCAGTTGCCAGTACTGCCCAAACACTGGTGGGCCAGCCGGGATTTTTCCAAGGGCAACCTGGAAATCCCCCTGGGCAGCGGGCCTTACCAGGTGGCCGAGGTCAAGCCGGGCCGCATGATTCGCTACGAGCGGGTCAAGGATTATTGGGCCAAGGACCTGCCGGTCAATAAGGGCTTCTACAACTTCGATACCCGCATCACCGATTACTACCGCGACAGCACTGTCTCCCTGGAAGCCTTGAAGGCCGGGCAGTTCGACTACTGGCTGGAGTTCAGCGCCAAGAACTGGGCCAATGCCTACAACATTCCAGCGGTGAAAGAAGGCCGATTGATCAAGGAAGAAATCCCCAACGGCAACCCCACCGGCATGCAGGGTTTTGTGTTCAACATGCGCAAGCCGATGTTCCAGGACGTGCGGGTGCGCAAGGCCATCAGCCTGCTGCTGGATTTCGAGTGGAGCAACAAGCAACTGTTCAACGGTGCCTACACCCGTACCCGCAGCTATTTCGAAAACTCGGAAATGGCCGCCACCGGCCTACCCGGTCCGGACGAGCTGGCGATTCTCGAGCCGCTGCGCGACAAGATCCCTGGCGAAGTCTTCACCCAGGCATTCGAACCGTCCCACACCGACGGCAGCGGCATGATTCGCACCCAGCAACGCGAGGCCTACCAACTGCTGCAGGAAGCGGGCTGGAAGATTGTTGACGACAAAATGGTCGACAGCACCGGCAAGCCAGTGACCATAGAGTTTTTGCTGGCCCAGACCGAGTTCGAGCGCATCCTGCTGCCGTTCAAGCGCAACCTGGCAGACCTGGGCATCGACCTGGTGATTCGTCGCGTGGACGTCTCACAGTTCGTCAACCGCCTGCGCTCGCGCGACTTCGACATGCTGGTGGGCAGCTTCCCGCAATCTACCTCGCCGGGTAACGAGCAGCGCGAGTTCTGGAAATCCTCCAGCGCCGACAAGCCCGGCAGCCGCAACTACATGGGCCTCAAGGACCCCGCGGTCGACCAGTTGGTGGAAGAGCTGATCGACGCCGGTTCGCGACAAAGCCTGATCGCCCACGCCAGGGCGCTGGATCGTGTGCTGCAGTTTGGTTACTACGTGATTCCCAACTGGCACATCAAGACCTTCCGCGTGGCGTACTGGGACCACCTTGGCCACCCCAAGGTCTCGCCACGCTACGACGTCGGCACCGCGACCTGGTGGAGCAAACCCGACGTCACACCTGCCGTCCCCCTGGACACACGCGCCGATGCGGCGAGCGGAGGCGATTAAATGCTGGCCTATATTGTTCGCCGCCTGTTGCTGATCATTCCCACGCTGTTCGGGATCTTGTTGATCAACTTTGTCATCATCCAGGCCGCTCCCGGCGGCCCGGTGGAGCAGATGATCGCCAAGCTCGAAGGCTTCGACGGCGCCACCAGCCGCATTGCTGGCGGCGGCGCCGAAGTTGCGGTGGCCGGTTCCAGCTACCGTGGCGCCCAGGGCCTGGACCCGGCGCTGATCAAGGAAATCGAAAAGATGTACGGCTTCGACAAGTCGGCGCCGGAACGCTTGTGGATCATGGTCAAGAACTACGCCCAGCTGGACTTCGGTGACAGCTTTTTCCGAGACGCCAAGGTCATCGACCTGATCAAGGAGAAGATGCCGGTGTCCATTTCCCTCGGGTTGTGGAGCACCTTGATCATGTACCTGGTGTCCATCCCCCTGGGGATCGCCAAGGCCACGCGCCACGGCAGCCATTTCGATGTGTGGACCAGCTCGGCGATCATCGTCGGCTACGCGATACCGGCGTTCCTGTTTGCGATTCTGCTGATCGTGGTGTTTGCCGGTGGCAGTTATTTCGACTGGTTCCCCCTGCGCGGGCTCACCTCCAACAACTTCGAGGAGTTGAGCTGGGGCGGCAAGATCCTCGATTACTTCTGGCACCTGGCGCTGCCCGTCACTGCCCTGGTGATCGGCAACTTCGCGACCATGACCCTGCTGACCAAGAACAGCTTTCTCGACGAAATCAACAAGCAGTACGTGGTCACCGCCAAGGCCAAGGGCCTGACCAATCGCCGCGTGCTGTATGGCCACGTGTTCCGCAACGCCATGCTGCTGGTGATCGCCGGTTTCCCTTCGGCCTTCATTGGCATCTTCTTTACCGGCTCGTTGCTGGTGGAGGTGATCTTCTCCCTCGACGGCCTGGGCCTGATGAGCTTTGAAGCGGCGATCAACCGTGACTACCCAGTGGTGTTCGGCACGCTGTTTATCTTCACCCTGCTGGGGCTGATCGTGAAACTGATCGGCGACCTCACCTACACCCTGGTCGATCCGCGTATCGACTTTGCCAGCCGGGAGCATTGAGATGAACCTGTCCCCCCTCAATCGCCGCCGGTTCGAGCGGTTCAAGGCCAACAAGCGTGGCTGGTGGTCGCTGTGGCTGTTCCTGGTGCTGTTCGTGCTGAGCCTGGGCGCCGAGTTGATCGCCAACGACAAGCCCCTGGCGGTGCACTTCGACGGCGGCTGGTACTTCCCGGCGCTCAAGCGCTACCCGGAGACTACCTTCGGCGGTGAATTCCCGCTGGAAGCCAACTACAAGAGCCCGTACATCCAGGAACTGCTCAAGGCCAAGGACGCCTGGACCTTGTGGGCGCCGATTCCGTTCAGCTACCAGAGCATCAATTACGACCTGAAAGTCCCGGCCCCGGCGCCGCCGTCCTCGGTCAACCTGCTGGGCACCGATGACCAGGGGCGCGATGTGCTCGCGCGGGTGATCTACGGCTTTCGTGTATCGGTGCTCTTCGCCCTGACCCTGACCATACTCAGCTCGATCATCGGCGTGATTGCCGGCGCCTTGCAGGGCTTTTATGGCGGCTGGGTCGACCTGGCCGGGCAACGTTTCCTGGAGATCTGGTCCGGCTTGCCGGTGCTTTACCTGCTGATCATCCTGGCCAGCTTCGTGCAACCCAACTTCTGGTGGCTGCTGGGGATCATGCTGCTGTTTTCCTGGATGAGCCTGGTGGATGTGGTGCGCGCCGAGTTCCTGCGCGGGCGCAACCTGGAATACGTGCGCGCGGCGCGGGCGCTGGGCATGCAGAACGGTGCGATCATGTTCCGTCACATCCTGCCCAATGCGATGGTCTCGACCATGACCTTCCTGCCCTTCATTCTCACCGGTGCCATTGGCACCCTCACCGCCCTGGACTTTCTAGGCTTCGGGCTGCCGGCAGGTTCGCCGTCGCTGGGTGAGCTGGTGGCGCAGGGCAAATCCAACTTGCAAGCGCCGTGGCTGGGCATGAGTGCCTTTGCGGTGCTGGCGATCATGTTGAGCTTGTTGGTGTTTATCGGCGAGTCCGCTCGCGATGCGTTCGACCCGAGGAAATGAGATGAATCCGGACAATCTGATCGAAATCCGCGACCTCAGTGTCGAGTTCGTCACCGGCGAGCATCATCACCGCGTGGTCAACCACGTCAGTTTCGACATCAAGCGCGGCGAAACCCTGGCGCTGGTGGGCGAAAGCGGTTCAGGCAAATCGGTCACCGCCCATTCGATCCTGCGCCTGCTGCCCTACCCGTTGGCCAGGCATCCGTCTGGCACTATCGAGTATTCAGGGCAAGACCTGCTGACGCTCAAAGAGAAAACCCTGCGGCATATACGCGGCAACCGCATTGCGATGATCTTCCAGGAGCCGATGACCTCGTTGAACCCGCTGCATTCCATCGAAAAGCAGATCAACGAAGTGCTCGGCCTGCACAAGGGCCTGACCGGCAAGGTCGCCACCCAGCGCACGTTGGAATTGCTGGAGCTGGTGGGTATCCCCGAGCCACACAAACGCCTCAAGGCGTTGCCTCACGAGCTGTCCGGCGGCCAGCGCCAGCGAGTGATGATCGCCATGGCTCTGGCCAACGAGCCGGAGTTGTTGATTGCCGACGAGCCGACCACGGCGCTGGATGTCACCGTGCAGTTGAAGATCCTGGAATTGCTCAAGGAGCTGCAGGCGCGGCTGGGCATGGCGCTGCTGCTGATCAGCCACGACCTCAACCTGGTACGGCGCATCGCCCATCGTGTGTGTGTGATGCAGCAAGGTTGCATCGTTGAACAGGCCGATTGCGAGACACTGTTCCAGTCGCCCCAGCATCCCTACACCCAGGAATTGCTCGCGGCGGAGCCCAGTGGTGGGCCAGCCAACAATGATGTCGGCCCTCCGCTGCTGGAAGTGGACGACCTGAAAGTCTGGTTTCCGATCAAGAAAGGCTTTTTGCGCAATACCGTCGATTACGTCAAGGCTGTGGACGGCATCAACTTCAGCCTGCCCCAGGGCCAAACCCTGGGCATCGTTGGCGAAAGTGGCTCGGGCAAGTCCACCTTGGGCCTGGCAATTTTGCGCCTGATCGGCAGCCAGGGCGGGATTCGCTTCGAAGGCCAGCAACTGGACCGCCTCAGCCAACAGCAGGTGCGCCCGTTGCGCCGGGAAATGCAGGTCGTGTTCCAGGACCCGTTCGGCAGCCTGAGCCCGCGCATGTGCGTCAGCGAGATCGTTGGCGAAGGCCTGCGTATCCACAAGATGGGCACGCCCGCCGAACAGGAAGCGGCGATTATCGCGGCGCTCAAGGAAGTGGGCCTGGACCCCGAATCCCGGCATCGCTACCCCCATGAATTTTCCGGCGGCCAGCGCCAACGCATCGCTATCGCCCGAGCGCTGGTGCTCAAGCCGCGCCTGATCCTGCTGGACGAACCCACCTCGGCCCTGGACCGCACGGTACAGCGCCAGGTGGTAGAGTTGCTGCGTGGTTTGCAGGCCAAGTACAACCTGACCTACCTGTTTATCAGCCATGACCTGGCAGTGGTGAAGGCGCTGAGTCACCAGTTGATGGTGGTCAAGCAAGGCCAGGTGGTGGAGCAAGGCGATGCCCAGGCTATTTTTGCTGACCCGCAACATGCCTATACCCGGCAGTTGCTCAAGGCGGCTTTTTTGGTGCCGGCCTGACGGCACGCGGGTGCAAATGCAGGAGAAATAACGCCATGTCGCTCAGCCCAATCGCCCGTCCCGCAGACACGCCGCGCTTCTGGCGCGACGAACGCCTGCCGTTCATCGAAGCGCGCACCATCGCCGACGGGCGCAAGGTCACTTACACCCGGCACGCCCATGAGCATTTTTCCATCGGTGCGATCACCACCGGCTGCAGCTATTACCACTACGGCGCGCGCACCTTCGAAATCAGCGCCGGCACCGTGGTGCTGATGAACCCAGGCGATGTGCATGCGTGCAACCCCATCCATGACCAGCCCTGGTCCTACCACATGCTGTACCTGGACACGCCGTGGCTGACCGACCTGCAATACCAGCTGGGATTCAGTACCGACCAGGGCTACCGGCCATTCGACACACCCCATACTCGCGACACCGGGCTGTACCACGGCTTGCTTGACCTGTACCGCACGCTAGTGGATGAGCAGGCCGAACTGCTGCAAAAACAGAGTGCGCTAGTGAGTTACTTCACCGAGGTGCAACAGCGCCTGAATCCTTCACTGACGCCGGTACGCGAGGTCAACCACAAACTGGAACGCGCCGCCGACTACATCCGCGCCCACTGCACACAGGCCTTGAAACTCGAAGACATTTGCCAGGCCGCTGAACTGTCGCCGTCTTATCTGATCCGCGCATTCAAGCAGTATTACGGCTTGACGCCCCACGCCTTCATGGTCAACCGCCGCATCCAGTTCGCCCGCAGCCAACTGCGCAATGGCGCACTGATTGCCGACGTCGCCCTGGCCGCGGGCTTTGCCGACCAGGCGCACTTCCAGCGCACCTTCAAACAACACTTCGCGGCCACGCCGGGGCAATACCGCGAGAACCTCAAGCCATCAGCAAATAACCCACACTGGCCACCAGCAACGCGGCCATTGAGCGGTTGAACAGGCGCACACCTTTGGGGTTGTTCAAGTAGCGGCGCAAAAACGTCCCCGCATACGCCCAGCACGCCACCGACAGGTAGCAGATCACCAGGTAAAGCACGGCAAACAACCATACCTGCGCCGCATCGCCATCGGCCACGAACAACCCCATGCCTGCCACACACGCCAGCCAGGCTTTCGGGTTGAGCCACTGCATGATCGCGCCATACAACATCGACGGCGCGGAGTGCGCACCGTCAGCGTCCAGACGGCCATCATCCACCGCCAGCTTCCAAGCCATATACAACAAGAACGCCACGCCGCCCCAGCGGATCAATTGAATCAGGATCGGCCAGCGCACCAATACTTCATGCAACCCCAGGCCGATCAACACCAACAACAAGGTAAAACCCACGGCGGCGCCGAAGACATGTTTCTGGCTGGCGACGAAACCAAAACGTGCGCCAGAACTTAAAGCGACCACATTCACCGGTCCCGGCGTGATGGACGTGGCCAGGGCAAAGGCGGCCATGGAGAGAATCAAGCTCATTGCAGTTCCTTTTGTGATCCCAAACGAGGTTTAGATCACGGTACCGCGCAGGGACACGAGGGTATTGAAGAAAATGCCCCTGGGTACTTCAGAAACGGACGCTGATCTGATTAGTGCCCCCGCGATAAACTGTGGGAGCTGGCTTGCCTGCGATGGCGGCCGTTCAATCGACAGAGATGTCAAATGTGCCGCCCACAGGTAACCACGATGCGAAGCGAGCCGCTCTTGATCTTGATCTGCTTGTGATCTTGATCTCAGGCGCCCCGTTAAACCACGCTGGCCGAACGCAGGCTTGAATTCGTGGGTAACGTGGTGGGGCAAGAGCGTTTTGCTTACTTTTGTCTGGGCCGGCATTCCGGCTTTTCAAAAGTGAGACGCCGTCAGGGCGGAACCCTAAGTAGCCGTTACCGCAGGAATGGATAGGTACTCGGTATTACGGTGTCGACTGTGAGGTCGTCTTCGCAGGCAAGCCAGCTCCCACAGTTGGATCGCGGGGGCGTCAGGTAGATAGCCATCGGCTGGCACGCCGCGATCGCAGCGATACGGCGACCCAACAAGCCAGCTTTCATAGTGGGATCCAGGGCACCTCTCAGCGCTGGGTGGGAATACGAATATCGCCCCCCCGACACTGGCTCTTCACACTGCGCGGGCAACCGGCAAACGCGAGATCCTTGGTCAGGCACACCCGCACTTCCGACAGCACCTTGCCCTTGCAGATCACCGCCATACCGTGGTTGCCCATGCGTGGGTTGCTCTCGCGAAACAGCGCCTCGATCTCGTTGGCCCGCAATGACGGCGGCGTATTGAACGGCTGCAGTTGCTGCGGAATGGCAACCGCACCGAGCGCCACATCGGTCTTCTCCAGATACTCCAACGGCTCCAGCCCACTGCAGGTACCATGCTTGGCCCACTCATGCTTGAGCAGCGTGCGGGTGGGAAACAGCGCCGCGCCCTTGTCCATTTCTGCCGCGCTCAAGCGCGTCTGCGGTGTACAGGACGCCGGCCACCCTCCCCGTGCGTATTGCGGCCACAAACCATGCAGCACAAAGCCGTAGCCTTTACCTGAGCATTGCTCGTTGCCTGAGTGCGTGAGGCAAAACGTGGGTGACCACGAGAGCGATAGCACATAGAAATCAAACTCACCCGCCTGCCCTTGGCTGCGTGGCGCCGCCGTTGCCGCGGTGGCCATCAGCAGCCACATCACCATCCAGTATTTCATCCCGGTATTCCTTTAAAAGAGTAAAGCCTTACGCTATTGCCACGCCTAGGGATGCTGGGAGTAACGGTGTAACACCTTGTCCAAGATGATATCGGTCTTCAGCGCTTCGATGCCCAGCGACGGATGCTCGGCCTCGCCACGAATATGCGCGTTCATGTTCAGGACGTGGTGCCATTGAATATGGGTGTGACACGGCACGTCCAACACCTCGGTGGTCTCGCCTTCAAGACGCAGCGGCTGGTCCTCGAACACCGAAAACTGAATACGACCGCGACTGCCGATCAGTTCGACCCGGTCTTCGCGTCGGTCCGCCACAAAATTCCAGCAGCCCATGCCCAATGCACCGCTGGCAAATGTCCAGCAGGCCGTCACGGCATCTTCTGCCGCGTAGCGCCCAGCCTGTCGCGCCGAAAAGCCTGAGACCTCGACGATGTCCCCGGCCAGGTACTGGAACAGGTCGAACCCATGGCTCGCCAGGTCGGCAAAGTAACCGCCACCGGCAATGGCCGGATCGGTGCGCCAATTGGTGGCGTCGGAGTCTGTTACAGCAGCGGGTTTGCACAAGGTCCAGGTCAGGTGGCGCAACTCACCGATACGGCCTTCCTGCAGCCAGGTGCGCACTTGCTGAAAGCGTGGCAATGAACGCCGGTAGTAGGAGACAAACAGATGCAGCCCGGCGCGCTCGAATGTGCGCTGCATCAACGCGCTCTGTTCAGCATTCAGCGACATCGGCTTTTCGACGCAACAATGTTTACCCGCCGCGGCCACTCTCAGGGCGTACTCAAGGTGACTGTCGGGCGGAGTGGCAATGTAGACCGCATCCACCTCGGGGTCATCGATCAAGGCCTGGGCATCGGTATAGCAACGGGCAATGCCATGGCGCGCCGCATAATCGCGCACCGCCTCGGCACGCCGCCCCATCACGGCGACCAATGCCGAACCTGGCGCTTTATAGAAAGCCGGTCCACTCTTCAATTCAGTGACACTGCCACAGCCGATCATGCCCCAGCGTATGGTCTTCATCTAATGTCCTCGGTCGTATTCGTCAATCGGGCAGTATCCACATACAGGCCCTGGCGCGCCATAACCACTTAGCATGACAATTGCATTACACTTTTATGACATTCATCCGGCGCGGGGGCACACTCGATGAAAATTAGGGCGACCGTCATTTGCGAACATGAGGGGCACATCCTCTTCGTACGCAAGGCCAGATCAAAATGGGCATTGCCCGGCGGGAAAGTAGAAGCGCACGAGCGTCCGGTAGGCGCGGCGGAACGCGAGCTGGAAGAAGAAACCGGTTTAAACGTGGACGGCTTGCTGTACCTGCAGGAGCTCAAGGCCCGCGACACCGTCCACCATGTGTTCGAGGCCTCGGTGATCAATATCGACGAGGCACGGCCGTGCAATGAGATTGTGGATTGCCAGTGGTACGCCTACAGCGCCGTGGACGAGCTGGACACCACAGACGCTACCCGCCACATCGTCAAATCCTTCCTGCGGCGCCTCTGACGCGCTGGACGGCCGTTAACCTACCGCCGCAAACCCACGGCGCCCGGCCTTTATCTCGGTACGCAACTCACCAATCAGGTTGGAGATGGCACGGATGCTGTCCAGGCCTTCGGGTGATACGCGGGTCAGCAGCAAGTCGACACGACCGGACGCAGGCTCGAACACGCTGATGCGCAGCGAGCCGTCACTATTGAGGCAGCACTCACACGCAAGCGGCAGGAAGCCTGAGGCCATGATGCGGTTGAATTCGGTGATGGAAATCATGATCAGCCCCCCGTCCCTGGGTTCTACCCGATTGAGGTGATGCAAGCAGCATAGATAAGGTTTTGCCGGCCGCCGGACAATTAATGCAAAAGTGTTAGCCAGCCCTCACTTTAGTAGGTCGTCACCGGCCATGAACGACAGGCCGAGATTAAATCGCGGGCAAAAAAAATCCCAAGTAGCTGATGGAAACTTGGGATTTAAAAATGCATAAACCGTGGGAGGTGAACGCTCGGCTATAGTAGCGATTGTAAAAACATGTAACAAGATTATTTTAATCCTTTCGTCGGATTGAAAGCGTCGTAAGTCATTCAATAACCACATATTTTTTAAGGTAGAAGGCAGTAGTCGTGCTACTTTTTGGTGCAAGTAACGACAGTAAATCCCTGTATAAAAAATGGTTATTAATCGGGCGTAGCGCTTTCAAGTAACTGTTCACTTAACTGCTTGCATGTTTCTTGAAGGGCCTCACGACTGGAAGCAGTGGCGCCCACCACGGCCTCCAGATGACGACACAGCGTCAGGCGTTCAGCCGCCTCTTCGCGCTGGCGGTCGACCTTGGCGTTGAGTTGAATGAAATAGAACCCCAGCAGCACGGCGATGCCCAGCACACCCACCGCGAGGTAGCGCAAGCCGTTGGACGATGGAGGCTCTGGGGCATTCATGGCCTTATGGCGCCCTGCTCTTTTCATAACGAACGTCATCACCATCGACCGGGCCCACGACGGACCAGCCCAGGCGCTGATAGAACCCATTGGCCCGGATTTCATCACGCCCATCAGTCACCAGGTAGAGCGTGTCGTGGTGCTCAAACAGAGCCGCCTCGGCCACCGCCATCAGTTGACGGCCCAGCCCAAGCTTCTCGTGCGAGGGCAGCACGAACATTGCGAACACTTCACCTTCATCCAGGTCGACCATGGAAAACCCCGCCGCCTGGCCGTCCACTTCCGCGATCCAGCCGCAAGGTGCTGCGCGCAACGTATCGCTCAATACCTGCGGGGTAATCCCCAGGCCAGCCATCTGTTCAAGGCTCAGGTGGTTTTGCACCACCGAGGTGCGAATCGCGCACAGCGTGTCGACGTCATCAGGTGTCGCCGTTCGAATCAGCACTTGCATACCCGCCTCCATCAAGAAGTGCGCAATTGTATGCAAATACTCACATGGGGTTTGTCGTGGATTTGTAAAGGCCCCACGGCTGGTGCGGGCTACGGATTACTTGCGTGCGACCTTGTAGCGCAGGCAATCCTGGTAAAAGCTTTGACGAATCGCCTCGGGCTTGAGCCTTGAGCGGCTGTCATAGGTCTGCTCGGTGATGCCCATGGCCATCATGCGCATCCACGATTTGCTGAACTTGAGGGTCTGGATCTTCTGCCGGGCCGCGTATAGCGAAACGCCGGATAACTTTAGCTCCTGGGCCCTGGCGGCCGTGCCTGCGCCCCAACTGCACATGTACTTGTCACCCTCGCGCAATTCCCTGGCCTGCGCGACAGTCGCGCCGCCGGCCAGGGAGCAGGCAATCAGCATCATTCCCACAGAGCGCATTTGCATCCTCACCTAACCACCTGAAAATAAAAGTGATTTTGGCGAGGATTTTGTTACAAAGGGGCCATTAAATTGCCTTACTGCGCAAAGCGACTCGCGGATGCTTCCTATCAAGGCTTGAGTTCGAACAGCGCCGGCATCGGTGGCCACTGCGAAGGCACTTTACGAAAGCGGCTGAACCCGGCTGCCTCAGCCATCTGGCGGGCACGCTTCTCGCCCATGAACGCCCCCAGCCCTGCCCCACCGTGGGACAGCGAACAGGTCATGCAATAGAGGGTGCTCTGCGGGTACATGACGCGCCCGAACAGGTTCATGTTCTCGTGCAGTTCCTCGGACAGGTTGAGCTCCACCATCAGGTAAATACCGTCTTCGGCCGTGGCGGCGCGCAAATCCTTGAGCATCTGCTGAGGGTCGGTGGCATCGTGGATCACCACAAAGGTGGTCACGAAGTCGAATTGCTGGCCGCGCAACGCATCGGAGTCGTTCACCTCGAATTGCACCCGGTCACCCACACCAGCCGCCTCGGCGTTGGCCCGCGCCAACTCGATGGAAGGCAGGTGGAAGTCGCAGCCGACAATGCGCGCCTCAGGATAGGCCTTGGCCATGGTGATCGCCGCCAGGCCCGCACCACAGCCGAAATCCAGCACACTGCCGCCGGTCTTGAGCTTCTCTTCGACGCCGTCCAGGGATGGAATCCAGTGCTGGACCAGGTAGTGCTTGTACCAGGGCATGGTCATGCGCTCCATGCCTTTCCAGGTTTCCAGCGGGAACGCCTCTTCAGCGCAACCACCACCATGGCGGAAGGCCTCGATGACCTTGGGCGCCATGCTCACGAACGGCACGCTCAGCTGGATAATGCCACCGGCAAAATACGGCGAATCTTCATCGGCCAGCACCGGCACAAACTCGGCGGGCATTTGGTAACGGCGGGTTTGCGCGTCGTAGGTCACATAATTGCCGGTGGCCATGCTGCCCAGCCATTCGCGCAAGTAACGTGCGTTGTAGCCGGTCTTGTGCGCCAACTCTTCCAGGGTCACCGCCTGGCCGTCGGCCAAAGCCTTGAACAAACCGAGCTGGTCGCCGATGTAGAGCATGGCGCCGCGCAGCGTGTTGCCGTAATCCTCCATGATGCGCGCCGAAAATTGCTGGACCTTGGCTTTATCAACTTCCATAACGTTGGACATCTGTCGCTCCTTGATGAATATGCAAATCTGTTAAGGGATCAGTGGCCGGCGAGTTTGGCCAGCACGTTGTCAACGATGCGTTCGGACATGCCCAAGTGAGTACGGGGCTCGAACAGCCGGGCCAGGGCGCCATCATTCATGACAGCAAGCACCCGCGCATCGGCCTCGATTGCCTCGCGGATCGACACGTGATTGCGCTGGCTGGCCTGGGACACTTCGAAGATGATCTGGTAGGCGCTGCTCTTGCCCAGCTTGCGCGCCATTTCGAACACCACCGCTTCGGTGCAGATGGCATCGCCATAGGCCTGGGCGGTGCATTCCATTTTCTGCACATTCACGGTGAGCCCATCGATGGTCTCGGTCAGAATCGAGAGCGCCATCAGTGCATAGTGGGAAACGTCCGCGACCGCGCACCACTCCAACCGCGTACCGCGGTAATCGCGCTCATGCTCAAGAATCATCGCGTCCAGCGCGAGCATGACCTGGGCCTTGGCCAGCCGTGCCAACACCACCACCTGCTCGCAGCCTTCGGGGTTGCGTTTGTGCGGCATGGTGCTGCTGCCGATCTGCTGGTCGCTCCAGCCCACTTCCACTTCAGCGATTTCCCAACGATTGAGCGTACGGATTTCATCGGCTACGCGGGCCAACGAGGCGGTGACCATGGCCAGGGTGCTGACGAACTCCGCAACGCGGTCACGGGACACATGCCAGCCCGTCAGGGGCACTTGCAGCGACAAGCGCTGGGCAAAACGATCCAGCATCGGCATGGCGTCCGGGCCGAACGCCGCCATGGTGCCGACCCCGCCGAACAGTTGCACCACCAGTACACGCTGGCGGGCTTCGGCCAAGCGCTGCCGGTGGCGCAACAGCTCATCGATCCAGCCGGCGACCTTCAGCCCGAAGGTGGTCGGCAAAGCGGGAATCGAGTGGGTCCTGGCGACCATCAGCGAGTCACGGTGCGCATCGGCCAGGGTCGACAACTTGCCCAGCAAAGTCTCCAGGGCCTGATCCATCGCATCAAGCACATCGCGCATCTCCAGGGATTGGGCGGTGTCCTGGATGTCTTGGGTGGTAGCGCCGTAATGCACGTATTCACGGGCACTGGGGCTACAATTTTTTTGCAGGGCGCTCAGCAATGGCATCAGCGAATGCCCAGTGGCAGCCACGCCCTCGGCCAGTTGGCGCACATTGATGCCCGATAGCAACGCGGCCTTTTCGATCTCCAGGGCCGCCTCGCGCGGGATGATGTTGACATCGGCCTGGGCCATGGCCAGCGCAGCTTCCACGTCCAGCCAACGTTGCAGGCGACAATGACTGCAGAAGATCTTGCGGCTCTGCGGGCCGGCATAACCCGAACCGTGGGTTTTCGAATCGAGGATGTGGCTGTGTTCGTGGCGGCATTGCTCGCCGTCATGATCAAAGCCCGGGTGGTCCGAACGTGCGGTGCAAGACGCACGGGCTGTCACTTCCAATGTTTGCGCATCCATCACATACCCTCCGTAGCGTACAGGGACTGACTGGTATTGCCTTGGGTTGCCATCACCGCCTCAGCGCCATCGCCTGAAGCGCGAGGTCTTGCTTTAGTTGCCACCAGATCGACCATCTCGGCCGCCAGCCCTGTGTAGGCTGTCGGGTCAAGCAAGTCGTCGAGCGTTTGCGCGCTGAAACAACCGCGCAGCCGAGGGTCGCCAAGCAGCGCATCGCGAAAGCAAACGCCCGCGTCCTGGCCCTGCAGGGCGATGTCGTGCACCAGATGATGGGCCGTCTGCTTGCCACACCGAGGCGCCAGCGCAAGCATCACGCGCTCCGACAGGATCAGCCCGCCCAGCAAGTCCAGGTTGCTGCGCATGCGCGCTTCACGCACCTGCAGCCCAGCCTGCAGCAAGCCTTCCATACGAGCGAGCAACGCACCGGCGTAAATGAACAGCTCGGGTAAGGCCGCCCATTCGATGCGCCAAGTGGTGCCGTCACGCTCGTGCATCTGGAAAGCGGCGTCGGTCAGCGCAACCATCTGCGCGCGCACCAGCCGCGACAGCGCGCTGATCAGGTCCACCGTCGATGGGTTTTGCTTGTGGGGCATGGTGCTACTTCCCACTTGCCCGGCTCGCCGCCCCTCGCGCACTTCGTCGATCTCGGTGCGCTGCAGGTGGTAGATCTCATTGGCGACACGGCCCAACGTCGCCGACGCCTGCACCAGCAACCACGCGGCTTCCAGGATGCGGTCGCGGGCGCTGTGCCAACTGCTCAACGGTGCCGACAGGCCGAGGCTTTCCAGGGTACGGCGCTGCACTTCCAAACCCTGCGGGCCAAGCCCGGCCAGGGTGCCCACGGCGCCGGTCAGGTTGCCGACCATCACCCGGGCGTAGGCTTCTTCAAAGCGTTCAAGGTGTCGATCAATCTCATCGACCCACACCGCCACCTTGTAGCCAAACGTGGTGGGCAAAGCGTGTTGACCATGGGTCCTGGCGACCATCGGCGTGTGCTTATGGCGCAGGGCGAGCGTGAGCAGATGCCCACGGATCCCGCGCAAACGCTGCACCACCAGGCCCCAGGCATCGCGGATTTGCAGGATCAGCCCGGTGTCGAGGATGTCCTGGGTGGTCACGCCGTAATGCACGTATTCGCCCAGCCCATCGGCGCATAACCCCTGCAATGCGCGCAGGGTCGGCACCAGGATGTGCCCGGTTTCCAGGCCTTCGCGCCCCAACGCGTCGAGGTCCAGCAGTTCCACGCTGGCTACCCGGGCAATCTCCCGGGCGGCCTCGTGGGGGATGAGGCCCATCTGCGCCTGGGTCGCCGCCAGCGCTGTTTCAACATCGAGCCACTTCTGCACCTGATTGGCATCAGAGAAGATCGCAGCAAATTCCGGGGACGAGTAAGCGCCCCCGTGGATACGGGATTCAGTGATATGACTTGGCATGTCGGGTTACTCGGGTTGTCCAGGGAGGGCTACTTCACGCGTTGTACTTCTTCCCAGACTGCATCGTAATAAGCCCGCTCCAGCCGGAAGTGCTCGGCCAAAGACGTCAGGAACGCATTCTGAAACCCGAGGTCCGGAATACGCCGTGAGATCAGCGCCCATTCACGCTTGGCCCGCGGCGGCACCAGGCTGATATGCACTTCGTAGTACTCCGCGTCATCCTGGCTCAAGCCCGCGTTGCGCAGGGCGTTGTACAGCTTGCCGTGGTTGCCCGGCACCACCAGTTCGGTGATGTAGAACACCGCCAGGCCCCAGCCGACATCGGGGTTGCGGAAACAGCGTGCGCGGTTGTTGAGGTAGGCGATTTCCTCGGGCATCGTCGAGAGCGCCTCGAAATCGGCATTCAGGCCCACGGCGGCAAGCAGCTTGGCTAACAGGCGGGGGTGGGAGCGCCGCTCGTCTTCTTCGCCCAACTCGCCGTAGAGATAACGCGCCAGGGCGGCCGCCTCGTCCACATCAGTCAGGTTGACCAGCAGGTCGGCGGCATCCCGGTACAGGCGGTACGTGCGGAACCATTGATGGCGCAAAAACACCTGCAGTTGCTCGCGAGAGGCTTTGCCTTCAAACACATACTGCGACATCGGATGGTTTTCCCGCGACTGCGCGGCAATCTGCTCTTCCAGGCGTTGCTGGAAACCGGCCTCGGACAAGGGTGATGCCAGGTCGGCTGACGGCATGAAACGCTCTTGTACGCTATAGACGGCATTGGCCAGCCAGCGCCGGGTCGAGGCGGTGGCCACGTCATCGCTCAGCGACAGGATGTACAGCAATTGCTGGCACTGCGCTGCATTCGCGGCGTCGCCACGTTGGCCGGTCTCGCACAGGGCGCGCAGCATATTGGCAGCAATTTCGATGCGATTGAACGTCGCGTCCGGCTTCAAGGCTTCCGCCAACAGACGGGCTTCGGCCGTGTGAATATTCTGCAATTGCGGCAGGGAAAAATTACGTGGGCTCATCATGTGCTCCATTATTTTTGTTTTCGGATCGCAGGTCGTTCAGGCAGACAGGCGTTGGGCCTGCATCTGCTGCCACAGGCTGTCGAAGTAGGCTTTGTTGATTTCGAAGTGGCGCTTGAGTGCGCGCATGAACGTGCGCTGAAAGCCCTCCTCGCTGGCGAACTTGGCAATCAGTGCCCACATTTCCTCGGTGTCGATCTCATCCTGGGTGCCATGCAAACGGTGGAATTCGCTGGGCTGCTCTGGAACGTCGAGGCGCTGCAACAGCTCGTAGATGCGCCGATGGTTGACGCAACTGACAGACTCCACCGCATACAGCAGCGCAAGGCCCCAGGCGACATCCGTGTGGCGCACACAGCGAATACGATTATTCAGGTAGGCCTTTTCCAGCGGATGCAGCGCGGGAAAGTCGATGGCCAGCGGAATATCGAAATACTCCATCAGATGGGCGAGCATCGCCGGGTGCGAACGCTCCGGTGTCTCAGCCCCTGCTTCGCCGTACAGGTTGCGGTAAAACACCGAGGCGTCCTCGATGGCTTCGAAGCGAAAGGCCAGTTCGGCCAGCAGGCTGTAGAAGTTGTAGGAACGGGTCCAGTGATGCTCCAGGAAGAAGCGCACATCCTGCACCGGCGGCGTACCTTGGAACAGGTGTACCGACATCGGGTGGTTGACCCGGCTACGTGCGGCGATTTCAGCGTCGACCTGTTGACGGAACTCGTCCACCGGCAACGCGGTGAAGCCCGGCACGTCGGCGGCGAACTCATCTTCGACGCGGTAGACCTCGCTGGCCATCCAGCGCCGGGTCGGCTCGGTGCGCGGGTCACCTGGAATGTGCAATTGCAGCAAGGCTGACTGGTAGTGCGCGTAGGCGCCAGCGTCTCCCGCCAGGCCTTGTCGAGTCAGTGCGAGCAGCGCTTCCAGCGCGCGGGTGACCTGGGTGTAGTTGGCGCCGGGTTCCAAGGCATTCGTCATCAGCCGCGAGGCGGTGGTGAACAGATCGGAATCCGAGCGTTGTTGCAGGGTAGCAGTATCCATTGATAACCCCTGAATCTTGTTTTTGTGGTTGGGCATACTCGGAAAAAAGCCTAAAGGTTCCCGTAGTGGCAAGGTCAACACCTGTAGGAAAATTCTTTCAAGGCTTGGCGATGGGAGGTGATGGCGTCAGGGCGGAGCCCCAATTAGCCGTTACCGCAAGAATGGATATGTACACGATCCAACTGTATCGGCTGTCAGGCCGTCTTCGCAGGCAAGCCAGCTCCCACAGTTAGATCGCGGTGCGTCAGTTAGATCAGCGTCGGCTGTCAGTCCGTCACGGGAGCAAGCTCACTCGCCACAGGTCCAGCGTCGCACCAAAGTTGTGTAGTTACCTATGGTCGTCGCCGGCGAGCCAGCGCCCACAGTTGGATCGGGGTGCCAGGTAGATAGGGTCGGTCATCAGACCAACGCCCTGCGCTCAAGCACAAAGCGCGGCAACTGATCCCCAGGCAGTGCCCTGCTGAAATACCAGCCCTGGATAAACAACTCAGGCCCGTTACTCAAAAAGGCCAATTGCTCAGCCGTCTCGACCCCTTCCACTACCACGCCCAGGTCCAGGGCCTCGCAGAAGCGCAACATACCGGTGAGCACCTGGGCGCCTTTAGGGTCGTGCTGGGCAACCACAAAACTGCGGTCGATCTTGATGAAATCCACAGGAAACTGGTGCAGATAGCTCAACGCAGAAAACCCAGTGCCAAAATCATCCAGATAGACCTTGGCCCCCATGGCTTGCAACTTCTGGATGGTCTGGCGGGTGGCCGGGATGTCGCTGACCAGCGCGTCTTCGGTAATTTCCACTGAAACTTGCCCACGGGCCTGGCCAAGAATTTCCACCAGGCGGTCGCCATAGGCGGCATCCTTTAGTGTGGTGCTGGAAATATTGATGGTCATCGGCAGTTCAAAACCCACCTTCTGCCATTTCTGATACTGGCGCACGGCCTGGGATGCCACCCACACATCCACGTCCGGCATCAGCCTGGCGTGCGCCAGCCATTGCAGGAACTCCCACGGCGAATGCACCGTGCCCTGGCTGTCCCGGGCGCGCATCAGCGCCTCGCACCCGGTGCATAAACCGGTACGGGTGGAGACCTGGGGTTGAAACTCAAGATAGAACTCGTAATCGCTGATCTGCTGGATGCGGTTCAACTCAGCGGCCTGGCGGGCCAATGTCTGGTGGGTGGCCAGCACCGGGTCGAACTCTAGCAGACGGCCTTTTTCCTCAAGGCCGCGAAACGTCATGTCCAAAGATTTGAGATACACCGTGCCGCCATCGCTGGACTGGCGATGAATCGCTCTCACGTAGGGCGCATACACCAGCGTGCCGGCCCCCAGCAGAACGATCTGCAACACCACCGCCGCCACGTCGCCATGGGTGCTGAGGTATGCATTGAGCAGCACCGGGGCGGTAAACGGCACGCTGGCCACCGCCGGCGACACCCAGCCCAGTTGTACCACCATCAACGCCACCATCGCGTTGAACGCCGGTACCAGTAGAAACGGTATAAACAGGCGCGGGTTGAGGATGATCGGCAAACCGAACAACAGCACCTCGCTGACATTGAATAACGACAACGGCAAACTCGCTACCGCCAGCAAGCGCATGGACTGGCTTTTGGAAAACAGCAGGATCGCCAGCAGCAGGCATAAGGTTGCCCCCGAACCACCGATAAACGCAAAACTGCCCAGCAAGCCGTTATTGAGCAAGTACAGCACCGGCTCCCCCGCCGCCAACGCTGCGCCATTGAGCGCCACGGCCTGGTCCAGGGCATCGAATAGCGGCTGCATGGCATACACGCCGTGAATGCCGAAGAACCACAGCAGCGAATTCATCAGTGTCACAAACAACCCGCTGCCGTAAGGCGTCTGCAACGCATCAAGCACCTGCGGACCCTGGATTTGCGCCACATGGGGTATCAACAGCAGCAACGACAACACCGTCACCAACGACAAGGCCGTGAGTGCGCCGGGTATCACCATGTTGATGGTGCCCTTGAGGTTATGGCCGACCAGGTCTTGGTTGACCAGGCGTGTCCAGCGAAAGCGGTGCAGCCAGGCAATGGCAGGCACATTGATCAAGGGCGAAGCAATGGCAATAAACAGCAGGAACGTGGCCGAAGCACGCGGGTAATCACGCAGCACGAAGGTGGCGACCACCACATGGGCCAGGCACAGGAAGGCAACCGGCAGCTGTGGCAGACGGTGTTGAATCGCCAACATATAACCGATGGAGGCCGCGACCAGCAGTGGGATCACCGAACTGATCTGTTTATGCAACCCCGCCAGGAAACTCACCACTTGGGGATCGAACCCCAGCGCCAGGGCACATTCGGACAGAATCAGGAAGCCGGCGGACACCAACAGGCACGGCAGAATCCACAGCAGCCCCTCACGAATCGCACGCAACGACTCCGTGCTGGCCAGGACCGCCAGGCGCTGGGTCAGGAAAAGTTTGAACAGGGTGTGCGCCATGGGCCGTCCTCTGCCTGTCACCGACTGCCGCTGAAGATCAGCGGCCGGAAACACCGCTAACGCTACACGCCCTGATAGCCGAAGCGAAAGCCTTTATCCCCGTCCCAGCCCGGCTTTTTACCAGTGAATGCCTGGCTGCTAGACTAAATCCCTACAGATTTATCGAACTTTCTGACTTGAATCATCCCCTAAGGCTGTCTGAGTCGGTATCATCCGCACGGTTTGTGCGTGTTAAACGATGTTACAACCTGTCTGATAATGGGTACGCACTCAGGGAATCTTGCCTGGAACGACAACAGGCCAAAGGAGAGAACCTCACTATGCAAGACAAGCGCTCAAGTAACATGCGTCCTCTATTCGTCACCATTGTGCTGTGGTTGTGCAGCGTGGTGTTGCTGTTTGTGATCAAGAACGTCATTGAATTGTTTACCGGGCCTGTGGCTGAAACCTGGGTAGACCTGACGCTGGTGCTGATCGCCTATCTGATGTTTTTCTTGCTGGCGCCGTTGCAGAACTGGATGCGACGCAGGTCGCGCAAGCGTGCCCGCCATCACCTCAACGCACGCACGTCCGAGAGCAGCTCTCATCCTTCTCGTTAAGGTGTCTATCTGTGTCGACGCCTAACGATACTTATCAGCTTGCACTGGACAGGTTTCTGCGCGAACAACCGCAGGTCGCTGCCGAGCTGGACAGTCTTAACCCGCTGGTAGCCCAGGCCAGGGGCGAAACCCTGGCGCAGTATCGCGCTGAACGCCTGCATGAGGCTTTCGAGGCACACGCTGAACAGCAACAGCTGTTCGCCTGGGAATTGACCCTCAAGCTGACGGCCGATTCCACCGAAGTCTTCGAAGCCCAGCGCCGTGAAGTGCATAAAGAAGTCGCACAGATGGCGGGCATGGACTGGCTGGAGTACTGCCAGTTGCACGGCTTGGCCGTTTGACCTCTTCCCTACAAGCGCCAGCGTGGCCGGTTGCGCCCCATGACTTGGCGCAACTCGGCGACCGTTATGCTTCGGTGCTGCGGGTCCACCGCGAGCGCAGCCTGTAACGCCGCCCAGCAATGCCTGGGCAACTGCGCAGGCCGGGACAACCGGTCCATTGCGCAACGTTCGCCAACGCGCTTGCCATGGGCCAGTTCGTATAGGATGCAGGCCACGCCGTACAAGTCGGCGGCCGCGGTCAACGCCCCGCCGGCCAACAGTTCCGGGGCTGCGTAGGCAGGTGTCCAGGCATTGAAACGACTGCGGCTGACACTCGGCAAACCCACCCCAGCCTGCCCGGCGGCATGGCCCAGCCCAAAGTCGAACAAGCGCACGCCCTCCTCGCCCACCATGACATTGGATGGTTTGACGTCACCGTGCAGCACGTTTTGCTGGTGGGTGTAGACCAAGGCATCCAGCAACTGCACGGCGATGGGTTGCAGTTCGCGCCAGGGCAACCCATAAGGGCATTCCAGCAGCAGACGGTCCAGGGTCAGCCCCTGCAACAACTCCATGGTGAAGAACGCGACCTGGCTGTGTGTGTCGACTTCGAACGAGAACGTCCGTACCACGCGGTCGTGCCGAAGGCTGCGGGTCAACGCAAACTCGTTGTACAACAACACATGCGCATCGGGACATTGGGAAATGGATTCGTCCACCAGCTTGAGCGCCACGTTCGAACAGCGCTCGCCTAATTGCTCGTGCAGCAGGTCGCGCGCACGGTACACAACGCCCATACCCCCTCTGCCCAAGACATGCTCAAGGTGATAACGCCCAACCAGCAGACGCAAGGCTTGTGGCGACGCGCTCAAGGCTGCACGACAACCGCGGTCAGGTCATCATGTACCGGCCTGCGCAACGCCCCTGCAAATAGCCGTTCCACTGCCTGCTGGGGCGTTTGCATACTCAACGCTCGTCCCAGGTCCACATGGCTGAGGGCCTGATACAAACCATCACTGCATAATAAAAATACATCCCCTGGGCGGGTACTGAGTTCCAATGCCTCAAGGTGCAACCGCGAACCCGCGCCCACGGCTCGGGTCAAGGCCCTGGCATCGGGGTAGGCCTGGGCTTGCGCGGCACTGAGGTGACGCTCGTCCATGAGCCGCTGCAGCAACGAATGGTCCTTCGACAATTGGTAGAGACTCTGCCCGCGCCATAGATAGCAGCGACTGTCTCCCGCCCAGAGACAAGCCGCCCGGCCTTTCTCCAGCAGCAGTGCAACTACGGTACTGCCCATCGTCGCGTCAGCAGGTGCGCCAGGTTCTGTCCATGCACGCCTCAACCCTTGGTTGACGCCCTGCAAACAACTGCGAACGGCCTGGATACGCTGATCGAGGTTGCCCTGAGCCGACACGGCTGCCAACTGCCTGATTACCCATCGGCTGGCGACATCCCCGTTGCGATACCCGCCCATGCCGTCCGCAACCGCCCAGCAGCTGCGGCGCGGGTCGTCCAGGAATGCATCCTCGTTGCGCAGCCGCGCCTGCCCCTGCTGTGTACGACCAGCGCTGCGCCAGGGGGCTGCCATCTTCACAGTTGCTCCGGCAAGCGAAAGGTGCGCCACGTATCCACATCAAACGGGACAGGCGTGCGTTGGCTGGTCAGCAGGTAATTGACGCGCAGGCCGGCGAGGTCTGCCTTGAAAACCTGAGCATTTTGCCCACTGGCGGGTTCTCTCTGCAGCTGGTCCAGAAACCGGAACAGTGACCAAGCCCCTGTGTTCTTCTCGATTCCCAAGGGTCGCTGCTCGGTGCCTTTCTCCAGGACGAGACTGCTGCGCCCATTGTCTGCATCGGTGGGCCAACGGAACGCCACGGGCACGATGGGACCGTGGCGATATTCCAATTGCTGGTCACCCACGCGCAGAATCGCACGACTGATCGATGGGTCCAGGCTGTAGGGCGCCACGGTAAACCGCACAGATAACTCCTCCGTGTCCTCGGTAAAAAAACCGCGGCGTATGGCCTGGGTTTTTGTCAATTGCTCCAACAGCGAACGCGAAACCGGCAAGCTCTGGCCATCCAGCCCACGCAATCGGTAGCGAGTGCCGTCGACACTGATGAAAGGCCGCAGGTAGTTCTCATAAAAGCGCGCCATCACCCCTCGTGGCTTGAAGAACTCCTGAAAATCATGAAGGGCTACGTCATTGCTCGCGTTGGCATGGAACGGGTAACGTCGTCCAATTGCCTTGGCGTAAGGGCTACGCACATCGCTCTGATAGCGTTGGTTGACGTGCACATAGGCCTGCTCCAGCAAATGCCGCCAACTCTCGTCGGCCAGGCCCTCAAGCCAGCCGGCAACGGGTAGCGGCAGACGCGCAGCGGCATCACGCAGGCTACCCAGCACATCCTGCTGCCCCTCCATACGCTGCCGGGCACGCAGGAAGGCTGCCTGCTCGGGTGCGCTGTCACGGTTCAATGCCGTCAGTTGCAAGTGCAGTTCATCCAACTGACGCAAAGCCTGGGTCAGCTCTGCTCCGGGGTTGTTCTGCTCATCCAGCAATTGATGCAAAGGCTCGAATTTTTGTTGCAGCGCCCGCCGCGCAGCATCAGTCCCAGCCACCAGCGCCGCCTTGGCCACGTCTGCGGGATGTTGCACTGCTTTATCGAGCAGCTCATGACCTGGCAGCAAACGCGTGTTTTCACGCAACTGTTGCAACAACCGAATCAAAGGGGACTGGGCCGAAGTCAGGCTCATGAGCTGCTCGGCGTCCTGGCGTAGGCTGTCGGTCTCTTGCAGCGTGATACGGCCGAGAACATCGCTCCAGGCATCGGCATATTCACTGAAATAGCGCTGCTGCAATTGCGCCATCAGCCGACTCAAATCTTGATGGCCCAGATCGGTACCCTCACCGAGCACCCAGTTATCCCGGGCAATGGTGTCAACCAACCGTGGACCCTGCGTCTCAAAGTACTGCAGATACCTTTTGGTATAGAAACCCGGTACGGAGGGGGCGATACCAGCGAATACATTGCCCTCGGCCAGGCGCAAGGGTTCCAGATCGCGGGCTTGTTCGCGCAGTACCCGATACACCACGTCGGCCAATGACTCGCCCCTCAGTGCTTCGCGAGCCTGAGCCACCCGTTCCTCGTTGAGCGGCCCGACAAACGGACGCTCAAGCAGCCGCGCAAAGTGATCATTCAGGCGCTTTTGTGTCGACATGTCCCCGGCAAAACGCTCCGACCAGAGGCTCGCCATATGTTGTGCCAGCCAAGCAGTCTCACGGCGCTCGCGCAAGTTGAGCATCAAATACGCGCGCAGATTGTCCAATAGCCGGTCCCGATCTCCCAGGCTGGCATATACCTGCTCGTCCAGTTGGGCGGTTATCCAACGCAGCAATTGCTGGTGCAGTGCCTGCTCATAGGCGTGTTCGACACTGGGCCGACTCAGCTCGCCCTGATACAGCCCAACGTGCTCGACCAGGCGCACATCTGCCGACCTGGGAAAAACCCGGGTCGCCGCCAGCCGCGCATCCAACAGCGCCAACAGCGCCGTGCTGTCATCGCTGGCTTGCGAGCCAAGCGGCGGGAGAGCTACCAGTGCCGCCAACTGCGCCAGTCGTTGATGGTTGACGGCATAACTGTGCCACCACAGCCCGCCGACACCGCCAATAACCAAGGCTACGGCCATCGCTTGCAACCCCTGGCGCCAACGGATTCGCTGTCGTTCCTCGGCCTGCAAGCCAGCGAGGTCGGCTTCGGCAAAGATTGCCTGGCTGAACAGGCCCTGCACAAATCGCGGGTGCCGGCCATCGGCGCAGGTCAGGAAAATCCCTCGCAGACCATTGATGGGTTGGTAGCGATGAGAGGAAAACGCCATTTCAGCGAACAGATTCACGCGTTCACCTATTCGTGCCACCTGCTGGGGGAATCCCAGCATCAGCCCCCGGCGCTCGACATTGCGCTCCTGGTGCAATCGCCCGATCAGCTCACTATTCAAGCGCTGTAACAATCGCTCGACCGCCCGGCGAACCTGCGTAGTGTCAGTATCCTCGACATGGGCGTCCAAGTGCTGCCCAAGCAAGCTGTCAGCACTCTCTGCGTGGGGCAGGTCGAAGAACTCAGCGAATCCCGACAACCGATCGGCCTGGGTCAAAACCAGGTAGATCGGCACATCCACATGCAACGTCTGCTGAATCTCCTGCAAACGTGAGTGCACACGGCGTGCGTGATGATCCAGGTCGTACTCGTTGATGCTCAACAACGTGTCGACCGACAGCGTCACCACTACACCATTCAGCGGACGCACTCGGCGCCGCCATCTGAGCAGATTGAGCAGGGTTGCCCAACCTGCGGCATCCACTGAGCTGTCAGGCTGGGTAAGGTAGCGCCCCGGCGTGTCGACGAGTATGCCTGCGGCGGCAAAGTACCATTCACAATGAGTGCTACTGCCCATTGGTCGCCCTTGGGCAGGGTCGAGCGCCAACGGCAAGCCGGCGGCAGCCAGTAACTGCGTTTTGCCACTGCCCGGCTCGCCGATCAACAGGTACCACGGCAGATCATGGCGCCACCGTGCGTTATGCACGCCATAATGGCTGGATGTTTTCAGCAGATGCACAGCGTTTTTGAATCGAACGCTTACCTGACGGCGCTCATCCTCGACCCACTTCAACGGCTGCTCACGCGGGGGCCTTTGGCGCCTGGTAGCACTACCAGTATCCGTAAGCGCTATCACCAGCCCCCACAGTAAAAACACGATGCTGATGGTAAGCAGGCGAGCAGTCGTCCCCTGCCAGATACGATAGTCATCCACTGCCAACAGCGGCCCTAAAAACCACACGAGTGCCGCACAGGAAAGCGCCAGCAGAAGGCTCCAAACCCAAACCCTGCCCAGCACGGCGCCCATCCTCTTGAAGAATGCGCTCATTCATTGCTCCAGCGTTTACAAGGGCGTACGAATCAGGTCCGACGCCGAGAATTGAAGGGGTTGCAGTGCATTCGATCGTTCCTTGCTCAGTACCCAGGCAAATCCTGTATACAGAGCCAACAAACAGCTCAGGGTGAATGCCACACACCAGGTGACGGGAATGACACGGATCCGCTTGTGCGGGTCCTTCCCCTGTATGGCAGGCAGTAGCGGCGCCTTCAGCGGTTCCCCACGTACATGCCTGATCTGGCGATACAAGGCATCACGAACAGCCTCAAGTTGTGACGCGCCCCGCTCCATGACCCGGTATTTGCCCTCGAACCCCAAAGATAGACACAGGTACAAAAGCTCCAGCATCGCCAGGTGCTTGAGGGGGTCGCGCGACAGCCGCTCCAGCAGTTGGAAAACTTTTTCGCCCCCGAAGGTTTCGTTATGAAAGCGGCTCAACAGGCTCTTTTTCGACCACTCGCTCTGCGCCCCCCACGGAGTTATCAAGACCGCCTCGTCAATCACACTGCACAACACATAACGCGCCGATATTATCTGGCTGCTTTCCACGCCGCCCTGCAAAGCGTGGGTTTCAAATTGATTGACAGCCAACGACAACCGCTCGTTGAGCGTGTCCCAACTTTCACGGCCAGAGCAGCGCCTGAGCCCTACAACCTCGGACAATACCGCCCAGGCTGCGTCGACTATAGGGTTGAGCCCAACCTGGAAGCTTTGCGTATCGAGCCTGAGGCCGGCGTAGATCATCCGATCTTCCAACTGCTCATAACGCGGCGGCGACGGGAAGTCCGTTAATGGTCCTTGGGCAGGCCCATGACTTTCCCGGTCAAGCAAGACGGTTTTTTCATCTTGAGTGCATTCACTTTCCATGGCGTTCAATTCCTGATGGCCCAGAAGTCAAGTTCAAGCCCGGTGAACTCACCTCCTACGTGGAAAGCGAAACCACCTGACTGCTCCAGTTGTGCGATATCACGAGCGCTCATATCGAGCATGAAGTAGGTCTTGCCGGCGTGAAATGGAATCTGTCGCGGCGCCACTGGCAACGACGTGACCTTGATACCGGCCAAGTGCAGGTTGACCAATTCACGTATGCGCTCAACCGGCGCGACTTTCAGGTGTGCCGGCAGACGCTGGCGCAGTTCCTGCGCCTCACACTGCGCAGTGGCCGCCAAAATGAAGGTGGCCGTACCAAGCAATTTCAACTCGCTGACTGGGCATACCAGGACGCCATATTGGCGCGGCTGCAAAGCCAACTTGATCGCCTGTTGCTCCAACACCACAGACAGCACCAAGCGCACCTGCTCCATCAGCCCACGAAAACTGGCGCCCTGATCACCGTGTTGGTAATGAACGTTCAACTGCGCACGCTTACTGTCACTGGCGAACGTTGATAACTCACCGAGCAGGGACACCAGCGCACGGAACACTGCTTCGGGCCGCACCCGAGCCTGGCTCAGGCAGTGGCGCAGCTCCAGCTCGGTACGATTGATTACTTGCAGCATCAGGAAGTCAGCGATTTGTGTGCCTGCGGTCGTGCTCTCGCCACGAATACGTGCAGCGATGGCATCGCCCCTGCTGACAAGCAGGCCGATCACCTCCTTGAGACACGACGCCACGTACCCATGCTCCTGCACGAAAATGAACGTAGGGATGAACGTTGTATCCAGGTTCACTCCCCCCTCGTCGGTGGCGTCCAGTACCTGGGCGATCTTGAGTTTGACGAAGTGCTCGTCATGCGAGTGTTCGCCCAACAGAAGACGTAAGTCGGGACGTGCGCAGTTGATCCGGCAACGCGTATCCACACCCGCATTGGCATCTCCCACTTCCACTTCGCAGCTGACGTAGCGTGCCAGCACATCACTCTGTCCTGGCTGGCGAACTTCAAGGTGACTGCCACTGGCCAACGGGAGCGCCAGGAAAACGCCTTGTCTGCCCGTGTCGGTGGGTACCTGCAACACCAGAGGTTCCATGCCGGGGCTCAACTCAAACAGGCTACCGTCCGGCAAAACGCCGCTGGCCTGGTTGACCACCAGCTTGCCCAGCTTGAGGTACTGCAAATTGAGTTCCAGCGTGAGCAAGCCCCAGGTATCACTGCCCAACAAGCGCGTCTGGGTGAGTTGTTGATGATAATAACGGTCGTTGTGCTGCAAGTGCTGTGGCCGCAACAGCATGCCTTCTTGCCAGATAACTTTCTGAGCCTGCATGTCACTGCGCCTCCAGGCCGGCGAGTGAGCCAGCAACGCGTATACCGGTCTGATCCAATACCAGATCAGCACGGTTACGTTGTTGCACGGTCAGCGGGATCAGTAGCCGCCACTGGACATTGGGCAGGTCTCGATAAGCCGCCAGCACCCCCACGAAACGACTGTCAGGTCCGATACGAAGCTTGAGCCCCAGGCGGTCCCCAGGGCGCAATTCAAGTTCGTCGCTGTTTACCCAGTCCTTGGACAGCGTCTGCTGCGCATTGCCATACAGACCGAAGAAGTCGGCATGTTCAAAAGCGACGCCCTGGCGCAGTTCAATCAACTGCACCACAACTGGCGAGGGGCGGCCATGCAGATCCGGGTTGACGAGTTCACTGGCGGTCAGCGCCATGTCTAGCTTGGTCAGCTTAGAAAAAGGCGAGGCGGCGCTGCAACCTGTCAATAGCCCGAACATGAGCAACAGCAAAGCAAGGGTGACTCGGTACATGAGCATTATCCTGGAAAATCAATATGCAGGCTGGAGATCAGGCGCACCTGCTCCTCATAGGCCTTGGCGAAGTCGCCCCCCAAAGGACGATCATTCAATCGCTCTTGCGCCACCAGACGCTGGTAATGACGCTGGTACGCACGCCAATGCTCACCATCCGAGAAAAACCCGACCGACTTGCCCGAGGACTCGAAGCATCCCAACAGATAGCTGGGCTCAAAGGCCGCACGGGCGTTGCGCAAGGTGCTTCGACAGGCGGCCAACAGTGCGACCTGATGCGCTTGCAGTTCCCGGTGAGCCTGGGTGATAGCCCGTACAGCGGGCATCTGGCCTAACGCACTTATATCCAACATCGCAGCTACCGCAGCATCGATGTCGCTACACGCTTTCAAGGGATTAAGGCCCACACCATGGCTGCCGAACGGCGCTGTATCCAACTCGTTATTCAATTCGTCACGGGTGCGCAAACTTTGTTGCAACCCTTCGATCGTCAGGCGAAATAAGCGCGCCACCTTGATCGCCAGTGCTTGCCGACCCGGTTGATCGAGCGTATTCAGGTCCAGGCCCAAGGCTGCTGCAAATTGTGGCCAGAACTCGTCATCAGTCGGCACAGTCATCGCTGCCTGTACCGTAGCAACCTCTACCGCGGGTTCTTCCCGACGTGGGAAGACCACGTGCTCCCGGTCAGCCCCGTAGCGATCCGTCCACACTTGCTGCTCATCGGCGGACTCGTTCAATGCCTCCAGATCCTGCGAAAAGGCATGCATACGGCAATCAAGGTCCAACTGATGCGAAGGGCCCAGCGAGAGGAAGGCGTCTTCAGGGATCGTTACTGCCGAGGCGGCCTGCAAGCCGCCAGCAGGTTGCGGTGGCTCCAGCAAGCGCGCACGTATCGCCAACGCTCCCAGCTCGAACACTTCGCCATCACTGATCAATCGCGCGTGCCCCTTGCGCAGGCGCTCATGACTCCCTGCCACCCTGATTCCGTTGCGGCTGATATCCGTGAGGAAATAGCGGCCCTCGCGGTAGGCGACCAGTCCATGGTGGCTGGAGAGCACGCGGCTGGCGTCAGGTATTACCCAATCACATTCCGAGCCGCGGCCGATCACGCCACCACTCACGTCAAACACTTTGCGGTCCAGGGGCACGTTCTTTTCGCTCTCGGGCGCGCAGATCTCAAACACAAGCTGCATCTTCATGACCCTCCATTCAGCGGCCACGAGTGATCGCCTGTGGGTCACCCACAGGATGGTACTCAGCGTCATCGAATACATAGTTGGCGTTACAGCCACCCAGCAAAAACAGTACAAGCACGACGATGTGCCATGGACGATCAGGCATCGGCTTTCTCCCATAGTGAAAATAAGGTGCGTCATTCAGCGTTCTTCCCTGGCATCGCCAAAGGGAATGTTCAAGCGGGCAAGACGGTAGAGCAGCGTACGCCGGGCAACCCCTAGCTCCCGTGCCGTACGGGTGCGATTACCGCGATTCTTGTGCAGGCAATCGAGCAAAAACGTGCGCTCCACTCGCTCCATGCGCTGGCGCAGGGTCGCTTCATCGGTAGCGGCTGGCGTCAGTGTCATTGGCAGCGCCAGATGCTCCGGTCGGATCACGCTGTCGTCACACAACAGCACGGCGCGCTCCACCAGGCATTTGAGCTCGCGTATGTTGCCGGGGAAGCTGTGGCTGGAAAGTTGATCAAGGGCGGTATTCGACCAATCGACAGGTGACCTTTCCAGCGCTTCGCAAACCTTGTCCGTGAAATAGCGCGCCAGTTGCTGTACATCGCCGTCTCGCTCGCGCAGGGCCGGTAGAGTGATGGGAAACTGAGCAAGCCGATAATAGAGATCCTCGCGAAAGCGCCCCTCGGCAACCATCGCCGCGAGGTCGCGATGGGTGGCAGCAATGATGCGGACATCAACCTTATGGGCTGCACTGGCGCCCAGTGGGCGAACCTCGCCCTCCTGCAATACCCGCAGCAACTTGGCTTGCAGTGACAGCGGCATATCGCCGATCTCATCCAGCAGCAACGTACCGCCATGCGCAGCGTCGAACAGCCCCGCGTGATTGCGCTCGGCGCCAGTGAACGCGCCTTTTCGGTAGCCGAACAGTTCGCTTTCAAGCAACCCTTCCGGGAACGCTGCGCAGTTCTGCACGACAAAGGCCTTGGCCTTGCGCGGCCCGGCGGCATGGATGGCGCGGGCCACCACTTCCTTGCCAGTGCCGGTCTCACCGTGCAGCAGCACGGTATAAGACGTGTGCAGCACTTTACTGATCAGCCGGCACGCCTGCTCCATTGCCGCACTGGTGCCAATCAAGCCATATGTTCCAGCCAACGGTTTGTCGCATCTGCGCTTTGTGCCAACGATGGGCTGGATATCGCGCAGTGCGAGTAACTGATTCAAGGCGAAGCTGCCCAAATGCCCCAAGGATGAGGCGTAGACTCGCAACTGGACCGACTGCTGGCGGGCGAAGACCAGCACACCGGTCATACGTTTGCATCGGCTGAGCAGCGGCACGATCAATAGCGCACGCCAGGGTATCGCCATTGCCGGGAGGAAGCGGGTGTCATACCCACTGTCTTGCACATCCTCCAGACTCAGGACGGAGCCCTGGTTCAAGGTTGCGTGCAGCAGCCCTTGGTGGGACTGATCGGGACACGCAGGCGCAACGGAGAGCGATGGTATCTGGGCCATATGTTGAGCGGTCAGTTCAAGCCGGCCGGTCACTTCGTCCAGCAGATACAATTGGCTGAGCTCACACTGGCTCAGCCGTGCCGCCCCGGTAACGCATCCTTCAAGTAACGAATGTTCATCGCGCTCGAACCCCAAGCGTGTGAAACAGGCAGACAGCGCGTCGACATAAACCAGCGGGTCGGCCTCTTTACCAAGCAGGTTATCGGTCATGGGCTGCACTCGTCGAAACACGCCAGGGCCAGCACTGTGTCGGTCTTGCCGACAGCGCGCCGATCAGTTGTTGCAGGTCCGCATTAGTCATGGTCATTAATCCCTGATGAATTGTGGGTCAGCGTGACCACGCCATCGGCCTGTTCATGCGCCAGCCAAGTGGTCCAGCCCAGGCGGCAAACTGTGTTCTCACCAATATGCAAGGCCTTGATCTGGCCCTGCGCCAACATCAGGCTCAGGTCGTAGTCCAAGGGGTCCCGCAGGGTCAGGCGCACCAGCGAACGCAGTGGTTGGTAGGCACTTCCGGTGGGCAGAAAATCGTGGAAACGCTCCCAGCACAGCGCCCGGACATGCACCCTGAACTTGCCACTGCGGTCAGCGATGCGGTGTCCCAGAACCAGGTCATCGCCAAGAGCACTATTGGCCCGCCCCAGATGATTGCGCTGCGTCTGGCAGACCTCGACCGTACGTGCAACCCATTGCTCTAGAAACAACGCCTCGTGCATGAAGTAGTAACGCAGGACCGACTCGATCAACGCCGCCGAATGCACCCGTAAACTCAGCAAGCCAAGGTAAGGCAGCAAGCGCTTGCAATCGACTTGGCAAACGCCCCGTATCGCAGCTGCGCCCAGCCCTATCAAGGCAAACATCTGCTCGGAAAACCTATCGTTGGCACCTGCCCGGAAACACGCCCGATAGCGGTACTTGCGCCAGATCGGCAGCATCAGCCGGTGCAGCCGATGGTGGAACAGGTCGAGAAAATCCCGAGTCGGGTTGCCACCCGAGCGCTCGGCGAATGCCTGCTCACCATAAAACGCGGGCAGTGGTGACCCCGCACCGAATAACCCCAACACATTCAGACGCAGGCGTGCGCGCAATTGGCCCTGTTCCATAAAGAACTCCACCCGGTCAATATCGTGCGCGGCAAACCCGAGACCAGGGTTGGCCTGGAATTCCAACTGGTCGTACAGCGCGTCGTCATCTAAAAGCGGATGGGCCTCGCGCAAATGCTCGATAACCTGCAGAACCGCCTGAAACAACGTGAACTCACGGATAACGCGACAAAGTTGAGTCAGAGCTGGGGTTGCTGTCCCATCTGGGATGGCCATAGATACACGTCTCCTTGTGTGCTGATGACCCGCAACTCGTGATACGAATTGAGGCTGGCATAAAGCGCAAAAAACTCATTTAGAACGCAAGCGAATACAAACAGGTCGCCCTGGCCAACAAAGCCCTGGGAATCGACCGTCAGATCGATCCGCACGCCTCGGATGGGCAGCCCGCGGTGCAGGCGATCCACTGGCTCTTGGCGGATGGAGAGCAAGGCGCCCAGTCTTTTCTGGCTGACCTTCAGGGCCTGGCGATCGTAATAACGCGACAAATCGTAGGACTCCAGAATCACTTTCAAGGCATTGATATCGGTCAACGACAAATAGTTGAGCGACATGTTGCTGATGAGCTTCCACAGATAGTCTTGGTCCAGTGGTGGTGCGAAGCTCGCCGTTGGCGCGGTGATGTTGCGGAACGTCAACGACTCCGGCGTCTGCTCACCGGGCAGATTGATATCACCCGCACGCAGTTGGCGCGGCAGGTTGCAATTAGTACAGGTCAGTTCGACCGACAAGGTTTCATGGCCCCGCTCGCGGCGGTTGCCAAACCCCATCCAGGTATCGAGCCCGGCATGTTGAACCGACGAGCGTTGGCGAATGCTGTAGCTGGGCGGTGCCGCCAGGGGCTCAGTGTCGCAGTCATGCTCAAACGACTCGAACGGCACGTAGGTTTGATAGCCCAAGCCACCGGGGCGCCACCCAGTGACCTGATCCACGGAAAAGACGCTGGCATTACCCGGCGTATATTCCCCGGGCGCCAAGAGGTACTCATCCTGCTTTCCATCCAGGCGAATAGGAATCGCATCCTGCTTGAACAGGTTGACGATGGGCGTGCAATACAACTTTATGTTGTCCAGGGTGGGACGCTGAGGTTCACGGCCGTGAGTGCGATGTTCAAAGCGCATTACCATGCCATGCGCCTGCCGGAGCAGCTCGTGAGACAGCGTGTGCAGCACACTCAGACCTTCAACGTCGACAAACAGGTACTTCTCGGGAAAAGCAAAGTACTCCTGCAGGTGTCGATAACCCCCCAGGGCATTCTGCGGATAAGGAATCAACGCCTGCTCCTTGGAGAATCCCACCGGCCGAACCTGGTCAGCAGCGAGCCGTAGCATCACGGGCATGCCATCGCTGGCGATGATCGGCATACCGTCGTGATCCAGTAACAGCAGGCAGATCCCATCGAGATGACGCAACAGGTTCAGATACAGGCCCTGACTGACATAGGGGTCTCCGGCCAGGTGCAAGCGCAGTGAATCAAATGCCAACTCGCTGAAGTTACCTGCGACACTCATGCTCAGGTGCAAATCCAGACAGGCCCCTTCGCCCTGGCTCCGGTATTCCAGGCCACTGAGTTGCAGGGGCATGACATCGGTGGCGTAGCATGTACGGAACCGGCAACGCTCGCCGTGGATGGTGGCGCTTTCCACGGCGGTGTCCCGACCCACTCGAACACCGGGACCAGCGCGTTTCAACGGATCGAATTGCAGGATGCTGAAGGCCGGTATCGGCCGCATGTAATGAGGCCAGAGCAAGTGCATCAACGAATGCGTCAACTCCGGCAGTTCGTCATCCAGCTTCTGGCGCAGGCGCGCGGTCAAAAAGGCAAAACCCTCCAGCAAGCGTTCGACATCCGGGTCCTGACCAGCCTCGGCGAGAAACGGCGCCAGGGCGGGATTGCGCTCTGAAAAACGCCTGCCCAGTTGGCGCAGGGCACTGAGTTCGCTTTGAAAATATCGGTCAAGCGTCATCGGTAAAAACCTCAACCCGCCCGGCATCCGTGAGGCGGGCGTGGAACACCACGGGCAGCAGGATGCCGTCAATGGCCCGCTCAGCCTCGATGGCAAGCGCCAACTCCAGGGATTCACGCGCACCCGGCAACAGCCTGACACGTGCATTCGTCAACCGCGGTTCATAGGCCTGGATAAAGCGCTCGATATGTAGACGCGACTGGCTCAAGGACTCATGCAAGCTAAGCCGCATGTCATTGAGGTCCGGCAGCCCATAATCAGGCAATGTCTTGACACTACCCGCGCGAGTGCTGAGCATTTTCCCCAGATGGGCAGCAATGGACGCCGCCCCGCCCTCCGGGGGCGACGCACCGCATTCGAGGCGTTCGAAAAGGCTGCCGTGCTCTGGCATGCCGTAGCCTCTGCTCATTCTTTATCCAGCTTACCGACCAGGGACAAAGTGAAATCTGCCCCCATGTACTTGAAATGCGGGCGCACAGTCAGGTTGACCCGGTACCAGCCAGGTTCGCCATCGACATCACTGACGACAATGCGTGCAGCTCGCAACGGGCGCCGCCCACGTACCTCGGCACTAGGATTTTCCTGGTCCGCCACGTACTGGCGAATCCACTTGTTGAGTTCCAGCTCCAGGTCTGTGCGCTCTTTCCATGCGCCCAACTGCTCGCGCTGCAGCACTTTGAGGTAGTGCGCCAAGCGGTTGACTACCATCATGTAAGGCAATTGGGTGCCCAGCCGGTAATTCAGCTCTGCGGCCCTGCCCTCCTCACTGATACCAAAGGATTTTGGCTTCTGCACGGAGCTGGCGGAAAAGAACGCCGCGTTATCGCTGCCTTTGCGCATGGTCAAGGCGATGAAACCTTCTTGTGCCAACTCGTATTCGCGTCGGTCCGATACCAGCACCTCGGTAGGAATTTTGGTTTCGATCTCGCCCATGCTCTGGAAGTGATGCAGCGGGAGGTCCTCGACCGCTCCGCCGCTTTGCGGGCCGATAATGTTCGGGCACCAGCGAAATCGCGCAAAGCTGTCGGTCAGGCGGGTGGCAAAGGCATACGCGGTATTGCCCCACAAGTAATGCTCGTGGCTATTAACCACATTCTCCTGGTAGGCAAAGGTCTTGACTGGATACTCAAGGGGGTCATACGGGGTACGCAACAGAAAGCGCGGTACGGTAAGGCCGATATAACGGGCGTCTTCGCTCTGCCGGAAACTTTGCCACTTGGCAAATTGCGGACCTTCGAAATGATCTCGCAGATCCTTCAGGTCCGGCAGCCCGGTGAAACTTTCCAAACCGAAGAACCCGGGCCCGGCAGCGGCGATAAAAGGCGCGTGGGCCATGCTGGCGACGCTGGATGCGTACTGCATCAGCTTCACGTCGGGTGCGTTGGGCGAGAGAAAGTAGTTGGCAATGATTGCGCCCACCGGCTGTCCGCCGAACTGGCCGTATTCAGCGCTGTAGACATGTTTGTAAAGCCCGGACTGGGTGATCTCCGATGAGTCTTCGAAGTCGTCCAGGAGGTCCTGGCGCGAGACATTCAAGAGCTCGATCTTGATGTTTTCGCGAAAATTGGTGCGCTCGACCAGCAACTGCAAGCCTCGCCATGAAGCCTCCAGTGCCTGGAAGTCCGGATGGTGCAGGATTTCATCCATTTGCTGGCTGAGCTTGGTATCGATCTCGGCAATCATGCGGTCGACCAGGTGTTTCTTTACCGGCTCATCACAGTTATGTGGCTTCACCAGCTCTGCAATGAACGCCGACACGCCGCGCTTGGCGATGCCGTAAGCCTCGTCGTCGGCACTGAGCAAGGTCTGGGCAATGATGTTATCGAGGATGCTGCAGGTTTCGGTGGTTTGTACGAGTTTCGAGCTGTGTTCAATCGTGTTCATGGTGTCAGTGTCCCTTTACTGAAACGGCAATGCTTGAGGGCTGTCCAGCCCCAGTTCGGCCAGGACTCGAGCGCGGGAGTCGTCATTGGCCAATGCCTGCTCGATAGCCTTGCGAAAGTTCGGCGTGTTCCCCAGCGGCCCCTTGAGCGCCACCAGGGCTTCACGCAATGCCATCAGCTTTTGCAACGCCGGGATCTGCTCGACCAGGTTTGCGGGGTTGAAGTCCCTCATGACGTTGATCTGCACCTGGATCGGCAACTCCTCCACATCAGCGGTATCCTGCAGGCGATTGGGTACGCTCAGCGTCAGGCTCAAGGCTTGCTTGGCCAACACCTCGTCAAAGGTGTGCTTGTCGATACCGATGGGCTTGCGATCCTCGAGTTTGCGATGGTCCGCACGCTGGGAAAAATCTCCCAGCACCAGCAGCTTCAACGGCAGCTCGACTTCTTCCTGGGCCCCACCGACAGCGGGTTTGAAAGTAATATTGATACGTTCCTTGGGGGCTACCGAACCGTCTTTGGCCATGGTGCTTTTCCTTTTTGATGAGGCGCTATTCAAGTACTGCTTCAAGATCGAAATGGCACAACCTGCGATGCAGTGCGTCTTTGCAGTCGCATATGGGCTGGGTTTGTGGCAACAGCTCATAGCAGCGGTACAGAAGCTTGCCGACTTGCAAGGTCAGCGCCGGCTCCCAACTTTCCAGACCTGTGCGCTGTAATTGAAGGTCGAGTTCTTCCAGCTGAAGCCTGGCCAGCTCATGCTTGCCAGCCGCCACGCACAACCTGGCCAGCGCCAGGCGCCAATGAAAGCGCGCTCGATCACCGCACGCCGCCTGCAGCCCTTGCTTGAGTACGGCCACTGCTGCCTTGAGGCCGTCCTTTCGCAGGCAAGGCATCACCGCTTGCAATGTGGTCTCCCAGGGCTGCGTGTGACTGTCGGCGACAACATGGGAGGGCTCGGGCTTGTGCACGTGACGCATCACATGCAGCGCGATCCACTCACCTGTCGCAGGGTCGGCAAAGGGGGTGCCGTCGTTGAACCGATATTCAGGCAGGTGCGGCAGGCGCTGCAGCAGCAGAGCCAAATGCATCTCCAGTTCAGTCATGGCCAGGTTTGCATGCAAGGCGTCCAGGCACTCCCAGACCATGCGCAAACCATCCAACCAGAACAACGCACCCGCCAGGCTTACCTCAAGCTCAGGCAACAGATCGGCGTGATGGCCTTGGCTGAGACGCTCTTGATAGCGCTTGCGCTTGTCCGCGACCAACGGGCGCAACGCCGTTACTCGCTCACTGTTGGCGTCGGGATAATTGACGAGCATCAACCACGCCAAGGTTCGACCCAGGCGCAAGGCACGCAGGTCGGTTGCGTCCTGGCGCAACCACCAGGCACATAACGGGCGGGCCTGCTCCTGTAAAGTGCGCAGCAGTCTGTGCGCGTCTTTTTCGTTGTTGATCGGTTGCCCGGGACTCAGCAACTGGGTCGTCTGCTTGACCTGGGCAATGACGTTCGCGACACCGCCAGGTTCGGATACACCCTGCGCCAAGCGCTCCGACAATTGCCGGCGAATCGGCAGCAGCAAAGGTGCATCGCTTCCAAGTTGTTCGCCCCATAGCTGGTCGAGACATGCCAGGTGTTCCAACAGGGCCTGGAATAAAGGCCGTTGATCGCTGAGCGACGGGTTGAGTGCAAACGCTTGCTCAAGGCGCGACACCAGCCAGCCAAACGCCGCAGCACGGGTTCGTAGCTTGCCAGGGTAAACCTGCTCCCAATGGAGTTCACACAGGTCACGCAGCAAACCGAGACCGGCCAGCAATCCGGCAAATGAATCACGTTGATACAGGGCCCAGACCAACCAGACGGCGACGCGTAGATCCTTGGAGTGATCACGCAGCAAATGCTCGCTGATTTCGCTGACCCTCTGCCAATCCGGCTGGCCCGCAACATGGATAGACTGGGCTTTGCCAAGCTCGGCCTCCAGCGCTTCAAACTCGCTCGAAAAACGCACGTCACTACCAACAAAACTGCTTGAGCAACATGCTGTCCGTGCAAGCTTGCGGTAATGAACATAAAGTTCTTCTGAATAAGCCATTTTGAGTTGCACACATCCGTCCGAGGTAAATAGGAGGACTTAACGCCATTGTCGAAACGCCCTTGAACTTCCATTCAAAACTCATCGAAGTGAGTGAACCTTAGCCACGACAAAAACAATCAGCAAGTAACGGAACGGAACTTAAGAAACGTCCTACACACCCAACAAATAAAGGAATGCGCAACTATTTGCGCACCTCTTCATCGAAAAATCCACGCTTTATCTCCGACAGCCGCGCATTTACAACTTATAGGGCATGAGCAACTAAGTGCGCGCAGGCGTGAAACTAATAGCGCTGAAATCCACCTACCGCTCGACAATAAGCTCTGAACAAACGAACACAGAGCCGCCTTGGTCTTTATTTCATTGGCTTTCATACTTTCAGGCACGCTTCTTGTTATAGGCCTCTGCCCCTTCAGCGCTTTTGCTGTTCGGCAATACCTACTCAATCAGGCAAGGAAACCCGTCATGCCAACACCCGCGTATCTCTCCATCACCGGTGTCAAACAAGGTTTGATTACGGCAGGCACATTTACTCAGGACTCGGTAGGCAGCATTTATCAGGAAGGTCATGAGGACCAGATACTGGTACAAGCATTTGCCCACCAGGTGATCATTCCTCGCGACCCGCAATCCGGCCAGCCAACCGGTCAGCGCGTGCACAAACCGCTGATGATCAGCAAGGTTTTCGATAAATCCTCACCTTTGCTGTTCAGCGCCCTGACTACCGGCGAAGAAGTGTCCTGCCGGTTGGAATGGCTGCGCAACTCTTCCTCCGGGACTCTGGAGCACTATTTCACCATTGAACTGGAAGGCGCGACCATCGTGGACATCCAATCGCGCATGCCCAACTGCCAGGACCCCGACAACGCCCACTTCACCCATCTGGAGGACGTGCACTTCAGCTATCGCAAGATCATCTGGACTCACGAGGTCGCCGGGACGTCCGGTTCGGACGACTGGCGCAGTCCAGTGGCCGGCGGCTAAGCAGGGCGATAGGGCCCCGCTAACGAGGTGCCGAGTAATGGGGCAAGAGCGTTTTGCTTGATTTGCCGCTTTTGCAAAGTGAGCCGCCGCCATTGCGGAACCCTAGGTGGCCGTTACCTGAATAACGGATATGTACGCGGTCTGATCTGACATCTGGTCGGCTATCAGGCCGCCTTCGCGAGCAAGCCCGCAGTTTTGTTATCCTGGCGCTCCCGCCCACACGGACGCGCGCGTATGCACATCGACCCGGCCTTCATCCTTCACCAGACCGAGCACTGGCAGCTCAACCACCACCTGGCGTCGAAGCTGCCGGGCTACCTGATGCTTGGCGCCAAGGTACCGGTTGACTCCCTCGCTGACATGCCAGAAGCCGCACTGGCCGAAATGGGCGGTTTGCTCGCCAACATCCAACGAGTGATGCAAGCCCAGCTCCAGCCGAAGTGGCTATATATCAGCCGCTACGGACATATGCCGGGTTTCCCGCTGCACTTTCACTTCATTCCTGTCTATGACTGGGTGGAGCGAGCGTTCTGGCAGGACGAACGCTACCGCTCGCTGTACGCTTTCGGTACGCCGCCCCTCGAACCCATGACCGATGGCGCTGAACTGACCCTGTTTGTATGGCGCGAGTTTGGCGAGAGCCTCACCCCGCCGCAGGTTCACGGGCCAGGGGTGGCGCAGGTGATCGAGCAATTGCGCGCTGCATTCAAGCGGGACTCATAACGCGCAGCCGCTTCACCATCGGCACACACGCCAGCACCAACCCGGACGGAGAGCGATACACCGCCTGCTCATCGCCTACATACCCGCACGCGCTATAAAAACTTACCGCGTTCAAGGTCGCATCCAGCACAACCTGTTCAATCGCTTGCTGGCGTGCCACGCCTTCCAGATGAGCAAGCATTGCCTTGCCAAGGCCTTGCCCCATGTAAGCGGGCAATACAAACAAGGCCCCTATTTCACCGTCGGCAAGATCGAGCATACCGGTGGCGACAGGCTCGTCATTCAGCCAGCCCATGTAGAACTGTTTTTCCATCAACACGCTGTAGCCATCGCTGGCGTGACCTCGGGTCCAGAGCGCCATTTGCTCAGCGCTGTAGGCGCCAATGCATTGGCCGCGAATGGCCTCGCGTCGAATCTCGAACGCACGCTCGGCGTCATCCGGCGTGGCACGTTTTATCTCCAGCATCGCAAGCTCCTTCCATGACCTCAAACTGCCACTAGCCCATTTGTGCTAATCGACCCCACCCCACGGCGGCGCTATATTCCGCGGCACTTCCAACGTTCTCACCCACACCGCGCACTCAATGCGCGCGGGTTCTTTGCGCGTTGGAAAAACCAAAACAACCCCAAGGAAGAAGCACCATGAAACTCCACTCCCCTGTCACTCGTCTTGCCCTGCTGGGCGCCTTGATCATCGGCGTCGCCGGTTGCAGCAATATCAAACCCACCGAAGATCATCTCAAGAAGCTTTCGGAAACCAATCTGGGCGAGCCGGTAAAACGTATTTCCAATGTGCGCAGCGACTCCATGACCACCTACTACGTCGCTAACACAGCCTCCGGCGAGTACAACTGCTCCGTGCCCAGCGGTGCGAGCGGCGGCGCGTTCGCGATTGCCAGCTTCGGCCTGATGAAGCCCGCGGCCTACTGCATGCCCAAGGGCGCCAAAGGCAATGGGTTGACGCCGTTCATGCAGTAATTTTTTCCTGACTGAGCTCACGCAGGGTGCCGCGCAGCTCCGCAGGGCGTACCGGTTTGGAGAGGATAGCGATCTGCCGATCATGCAACGCGGCCTGGATTTTCTCCACATCGTGCCCGGTGAGGATCAGCGCTGGCACCGCCCAGCCGCGTTGTTCGCGTAGCTGGTCGATGCATTCAATGCCGGTGGCATGGTTGCCCAGATCGTAGTCGGCAACGATGATGTCGCAGTCGCTGACCAAGCCCTGCCCCGTGGACTCGGCCTGCACCTCGCACCCCCAGCGCTCGAGCAAAGCTTGGGTGGCGAGCAGCACGTTGTAGTCATCCTCCACCAGGCACACTTTCAGACCGCTGAGCAGACCGGCCTGGCGAGCGTCGTCACGCACTGCCGGTTGACGCGGCGCGGTGGCCAGGGCCAGGGCCAGGCCATGCAGACTCACTGAGGTGCCATGGCCCACCCGCGAACGCAGGCTCACCTGCAACCCCATCAACTGCCCCAGGCGCTTGACGATGGACAGCCCAAGGCCCACGCCTTCAACGTCCTTGTCACGCAGTTGGCGCACGCGATAAAACTCTTCGAAGACCTTTGACAGATGCTCCCTGGCAATGCCCCGCCCCTGGTCGTGCACCTCCACCACCAAGCCGTTATCGCGAACACGCACACCGATCAGCACTGGTCGTTGCGCGCCGTATTTGAAGCAATTGGAAAGCAGGTTCTGCACCATCGTTGCCAACATGGCCGGGTCGACCAGCACCCAGTGAGCGCCGGCGCGCAAGCGCAACTGCACTCCAGCCCAGCGCGCAGCCTCGGCGTTCTGGCGCACCAGGTCGGCGAGAAAGTCACCCAGGTGAATCACTTGGTATTTGGGCAACAGGCGTCCGTTGTCGAGGGTGTAAAGGTCGAGAATCGAACGAAACAATTGCGACACGTTAAGCAAAGAGCGGTCGATATTGTCCACCAGGCGCTGTTCGTCCTCCCCCAAGCGGGCTTCGCGCAAGCAGGCGGTGAACAGGCCGATGGAGTGGATCGGCTGGCGCAGGTCATGGCTGGCCTGGGCAAGAAAGCGCGACTTTTCCAGGTTGGCGGCGATGGCTTGCTCGGAAGCCTTGCGTGTGCGCTCCAACAGGATATGGGCGTACACCGGGATCACTGTGCTGGTGATCATCAGCATCAGCATCATGAAGGGTTGCGCCTGCCACAGCGGCGTGAGTTGGTACACGATCAACAGCGCCAGCAACGCCAGCCCCGTCGCAATTGCCAGGTAGCGCGAACCGTAGCGCATGCCGTTGCCCAGGTTCACCCAGACCATCACCGCATACAGCGGCAATGCCGCCTCACCGCCCATCACCAGGCCGAACGAAGTGCCCGTGTAGTCGTGGATCATGCCGAAGATCCGCCGCGCCGGATAATGCCCAGGCCAGCGTGCGATCACCTGGCGCAACACGATGGATGCCAGCAGGAACAGCAAGATATACAGGATCACCGGCAGATAGGTGTCCAACGACTGCCCAGGCAAAAAGCCCAGCACGCCGATGTAAACGATAGCGATGCTGGCCACCACGATGCGCAGATTAGCCTGATCGAGTTCGGAGTTGGTCTCGGGGCTCATCGTCATATCCTTGACCTATCATCTGTAGGAGCGAGCTTGCTCGCGAAAAACGTCAACGATAACGCGTTGACCTGGGAATACGCGGTGCCGGTGCGTGCTTCGCGAGCAAGCTCGCTCCTACACCGAGGGTAAATAAAGTAGCATGCCTCGACACAACCTGGCCCCAGGAAGGAGCTCACCATGACCGGCCGGATCATCATCGCCGACGACCACCCCATGTTTCGCGAAGGCATGGCGCGCACCGTGCAACGCTTGCTGCCCGACGCCCAGGTGCAAGAGGCCGGCGACCTGGCCACGGTGAATACGTTGCTGCGCGAGGCGGGCGAGGTCGATACCCTGATCCTCGATTTGCGCTTTCCCGGCCTGACCTGCATCAGCCAACTGGCCGAAATGCGCCAGCAACTGCGACGCACCACCTTGGTGGTGGTGTCGATGGTCGACGACCCTGCGCTGATCGAACAAGTCATGGCCTTGGGCGTCGACGGTTTTATCGGCAAGAACATCGCCCCGGACGAGATCGGCCAGGCGCTGCTGGCGATACGCACTGGCGAAGTGCTGGTCAAGTTCGCGCCGTCGGGCCTGCTGCCGCTGGACACTCATACCCTTACCACCCGCCAGCAGGAAGTGTTGCGCCTGATTGCCCAGGGCAAGACCAACAAGGAAATCGCCAAGGCCCTGGATATCTCGCCGTTTACCGTGCGCATCCATGTGTCGTCCCTGCTGCGCAGTCTGAAGGTACCGTCGCGGGCGGCGGCGGCGGTGAAGTACTCCGGAGAGCTCTAAGCTGTTTGTAGGAGCGAGCTTACTCGCAAGAAACCCACAGGCGCCGCGTTGACTCAGAAAACACGCGTTAGCGTTGACGTTTTTCGCGAGCAAGCTAGCTCCTACAGCCCCCTCTGCATCCGATATTTATGCTCAATTCCCAACTTAATAATATTTTATTAATCACCGCCCGCCCCCTAACTTGACGTCATGCCCAAGCTGAATCCAACTGCATTACGCAAGGACAGACACATGACTCAAGCAATAACAAAAATAGACACGCTGGTGGTGGGCGCAGGTCAGGCTGGCGTGGCCATGAGCGAGCATTTGAGCAAGCAAGGCGTGCCGCACCTGGTGCTGGAGCGCAGCCGTATCGCCGAACGCTGGCGCACCGGGCGCTGGGACTCGTTGGTCGCCAACGGCCCGGCCTGGCATGACCGCTTCCCCGGTCTGGAATTCGACGACGTCCCTGCCGATGGCTTCGCGCCAAAAGAGCGTGTCGCCGATTACTTTGAAGCCTACGCACGCAAATTCAATGCGCCGATCCGCACTGGCGTGGACGTGACGTCAGTGGTACGTAACATCGGCCGCCCCGGCTTCACCGTGCACACCAGTGAAGGTGTGATCGAAGCCAACCGCGTGGTCGCCGCCACCGGGCCATTCCAGAAGCCCGTGATTCCAGGCATAGCGCCGACAGGCACGGCTCTGCACCAGATCCATTCCGCCGACTATCGCAACCCTGGGCAACTGCCGGCGGGCGCCGTATTAGTGGTGGGCGCCGGTTCTTCCGGCGTACAAATCGCCGATGAACTGCAGCGCGCCGGTCGCCAGGTCTACCTGTCGGTAGGCGCCCATGACCGCCCGCCCCGCGCCTATCGCAACCGGGATTTCTGCTGGTGGCTCGGGGTGTTGGGCGAGTGGGACCAGGCGGCGATGAAACCTGGCCGTGAACACGTGACCATTGCTGTGAGCGGCGCCCATGGCGGCAAGACCATCGACTTCCGTGAACTGGCCCAGCAAGGCATGACCCTGGTTGGCCTGACCCAAGCCTTCGACGGCACGGTGGCGACGTTCCAACCCAACCTGGTGGAAAACCTGGCACGCGGGGACGAGAACTACCTGGCCCTGCTGGACGCGGCCGACGCGTATGTCGAACGCAATGGTCTCGACCTGCCCCAGGAGCCCGAAGCACGTCGCGTGTTTCCCGACGCTGAATGCATCAAGCAGCCAATCCTGACGCTGGACCTGGCCGAAGCGGGTATCACCTCGATGATCTGGGCCACCGGGTTTGCCGTGGACTACAGCTGGCTACAGGTGGACGCTTTCGACGCCGCCGGCAAGCCGCAACACCAACGTGGTGTATCCAGCGAAGCCGGCATCTACTTCCTCGGTTTGCCATGGCAATCGCGGCGTGGCTCGTCGTTTATCTGGGGGGTGTGGCACGACGCCAAATACGTAGCCGACCATATCGCTATCCAGCGTCAGTACCTCGAGTACCGCGAAGCCGCGCCGGTTGCCCGCCAGACCCCTGTCAGCGCCTGATCACTTTTTCCTGGAGTTTTTTGATGCCTACTCACACTCGCATCCGCATGTTCAACACCAAAGAAACCTATCCCAACCAGAGCCTGGATAACGACCTGTGCCAGGCCGTGCGCGCCGGCAACACCGTGTATGTACGCGGCCAGGTGGGCACTGATTTCGATGGCAACCTGGTGGGCCTCGGCGACCCTCGGGCGCAGGCCGAACAGGCGATGAAAAACGTCAAGCAACTGCTCGAAGAAGCCGGCAGCGACCTCAGCCACATCGTCAAAACCACCACCTACTTGGTCGACCCACGCTACCGCGAGCCGGTGTATCAGGAAGTGGGCAAGTGGCTCAAGGGCGTATTCCCGATTTCCACCGGGCTGGTGGTCTCGGCCCTGGGCCAGCCGCAGTGGCTGATGGAAATCGATGTGATCGCGGTTATCCCAGAGTAAGGAGGCTAGCCATGACCTTTTCAATCGTTGGCCGCTGCGCGGAAACCGGCCAGTTGGGCGTCGCCATCAGCTCATCAAGTATCGCCGTAGGCGCTCGCTGCCCATGGCTGCGGCCCGGCGTGGGCGCGGTATCGACCCAGAACATCACCTTGCCGGCCCTCGGCCCAGACGTGCTCGACGGGCTGGAACAGGGCCTGGCCCCAGACGATGCCGTGGACAAAGCACTCACCCGCAACGGCTACAGCCAGTATCGGCAACTGACGGCGATTGACCACCTGGGCCGCAGCGTGCATTTCAGCGGCAGCCAGACCCTGGGTACCCATCACGCGGTATCGGGCGAGCAATGCGTGGCGGCGGGCAACATGCTCGCCGACCGTGAAGTCATCACCGCGATGGTCTCGGCCTTTGAACAGGGCGAAGGCCAGCTCGCAGACCGGTTGCTGGCAGCGATGCATGCCGCCATCGCCGCCGGTGGCGAAGCCGGTCCGGTGCATTCCGCCGCGCTGGTGGTGGTGGGCGAGTTGACTTGGCCGATCATCAACTTGCGCGTGGATTGGGCCGACGAAGCGCCGATTGGCGAATTGCAAAAACTCTGGGACGCCTACCGCCCACAGGTACAGGACTATATCGATCGCGCCCTCGCCCCCGACCGCTCCCCCGGCTACGGCGTGGCCGGAGACGAGCGATGAGCCGCAGCCGCGACCTGCTGGAAACGCTGGTGGGCTTCGACACCACCAGCCGTGAGTCCAACCTTCAGTTGATCGAGTTTGTGCGCGATTACCTGGCCGGGTTTGGTATCGCCAGCGAGTTGGTCTACAACGCGCAACGCACCAAGGCCAACCTGTTTGCCAGCGTCGGCCCGGTTGAGCTGCCAGGTATCGTGCTGTCGGGGCATACCGACGTGGTGCCAGTGGATGGGCAACCCTGGACCCTGCCGCCGTTCACGTTGACCGAGCGTGACGGCAAGCTGTTCGGGCGCGGCACCGCCGACATGAAGGGGTATATCGCGTGCGTACTGGCGTTGGTACCCGCACTGGTCAAAACACCGTTGCGCCTGCCGGTGCATATCGCCCTGTCCTACGATGAAGAAGTCGGATGCCTGGGCGTACGCTCATTGCTCGCTGTTCTGGAACAGCGCCCGGTGAAACCCATGCTGTGCATCATCGGCGAACCGACCGAACTCAAACCGGTGTTGGGTCATAAGGGCAAGTTGGCGATGCGCTGCGACATACAGGGTCAAGCATGTCATTCGGCGTATGCGCCCTCGGGGGTGAATGCGATCGAACATGCCGCCGATCTGATCTGCGAACTCGGGCGCATCGGCCAGCGCTTGCGTTCGCACCAGGACCCACGTTTCAACCCACCTTTCAGCACGGTACAGACCGGCCTGATCAGTGGTGGCAAGGCATTGAACATCGTCCCGGCCGATTGTCGCTTTGACTTTGAAGTACGCGCCCTGCCCGCCTCGGACCCCGCTGAAGTCGCTCAAGAACTGCAAGCGTACGCCATGCAGCAGGTACTGCCGCGTATGCAGGCGGTCAGCAAGCAGAGCTCCATTCGGTTCACAGAGCTGTCGGCCTACCCGGGGCTGGTCACGGATGAGCACAGCCAGGCGGCGCAGCTGATTGCGGCGTTTTGCGGCTCGCAAGCGTTCGGCACCGTAGCGTTTGGCACCGAAGGCGGGCTGTTTGATGCGGCAGGCATTCCCACCGTGGTATGCGGGCCCGGGAGCATGGAGCAGGGGCATAAGCCGGATGAGTTTGTGAGCGTAGCGCAATTGGCGGGATGTGATGCCATGTTGGGGCGCATGCTGGACTCGATCCGCTGAGCCAAACACTGCTTCCACAGACAATGCAAATGGATCGTGTTGGATCAGGCAGATAGGGGTCGGCTGGGGGCCATCATCGCAGGCAAGCCAGCTCCCACAAAAGGCCAGCCTCCAGTCAGACCAGCTCCCGAGCAAGAAACGGCGCAGTCCGGCTGGTCTTGCTCTTGGCCACCTTCTGCGGCGCCCCACACGCCACGACTCTCCCGCCCAAGTCCCCTGCTCCCGGCCCGATATCAATCACCCAGTCACTTTGGGCCACAACGCGCATTTCATGCTCCACCACAACCACCGTATGCCCCGCATCCACCAACTGGTTCAGTTGGCTGAGCAAACGATCGACGTCCCTGGGGTGCAACCCGGTGGTCGGCTCGTCCAGCACATACAAGGTGGCGCCCCGGGCATTGCGTTGCAACTCGGTAGCGAGCTTGATGCGCTGTGCCTCACCGCCCGACAACTCGGTGGCCGGCTGCCCGAGGCGCAGATAACCCAGGCCGATATCGCGCAGCACGACTAACGAACGCAGGATGCCCGGCTGCTCGGCAAACACCTGCACCGCTTGCTCCACCGTCAACCCCAGCACCTGGGCGATGTTCAAGCCCTGCCATTTGATCGCCAGGGTGTCGGGGTTATAGCGCGCGCCGTGACAGGTCGGGCATGGCGCGTACACGCTGGGCATGAACAGCAATTCAACGCTGACAAAACCTTCACCCTCACAGTTCGGGCAACGGCCCTTGGCGACGTTGAAGGAGAACTGCCCGGCATCGTAATTGCGTTTCTTGGCCGCTGGCGTGGCGGCAAACAGTTTGCGCACGTTGTCGAACAGCCCGGTGTAGGTCGCCAGGTTGGAACGCGGCGTGCGGCCGATGGGCTTCTGGTCCACCTGCACCAGGCGCTGAATGTGCTCGAGCCCGGCGCTGATGCGCCCGCCACTGGCTTGCGGTGCAGCATCTTCCAGGCTCGGTTCGTCGTCGCTTTCCAGCACACGCCCCAGGCCCGTGCCCACCAATTCCAGCAGCGCCTGGCTGACCAGGCTGGATTTGCCCGAGCCGGAAATCCCCGTCACCGCGGTGAAACAGCCCAGCGGGAAATCCACGTTCAAATCTTTCAGGTTATTTCGCGTCACGCCTTTGAGCTTCAGCCAACCGGCCGGCTCGCGGCTTGGCACATTGGCCGGGCGAGGTGAGGCAAACAGGTATTCGCGGGTCTGCGAGGCCTCGACATCCGCCAACCCTGCGGGCGGCCCGCTGTACAGCACTTGCCCGCCATGTTCGCCGGCAGCCGGGCCCACGTCGATCAGCCAGTCGGCGCGGCGCATGGTTTCCAGGTCATGTTCCACCACAAACAGCGAATTGCCCGCGGCCTTCAAACGATCAAGCGCGGTGAACAATGCTTCGCCATCCGCCGGGTGCAGGCCCGCCGAAGGCTCATCGAGCACATAAATAACACCGAACAACTGCGAGCCCAATTGGGTAGCCAGGCGCAGACGCTGCAGTTCCCCGGACGACAGGGTCGGCGTGCTGCGCTCCAGGGACAGATAGCCCAGGCCCAGTTCGATCAAGGTGTTGACCCGTTCGAGCAGGTCCTGGGCGATGCGCTGGGCCGCCAGGCGTTTTTCCACCGACAGCTTCATCGTGTCGTGCCCCGCGGCCACCGGCTGCAGCAACTCGGCCAATTGCGCCAGGGACAATTGCGACAGCTCACCGATATCCACCCCGGCAAACTTCACCGACAACGCCGCCTGGTTCAGGCGTTTGCCCTCGCACAATGGGCAGGCACTGCCTTGCATGAACTGCGATACACGCTTTTTCATCAGCGCGCTTTGGGTGTTGGCGAAGGTGTGCAGGATATAGCGCCGAGCGCCGCTGAAGGTGCCTTGGTAACTGGGCTCCAACTTGCGTTTCAACGCCTCGCGGGTCTGCTGCGGGGTGAAGCCGGCGTACACCGGTACGGTGGGGGTTTCTTCGGTGAACAGGATCCAGTCGCGCTGCTTTTTCGGCAGCTCGCGCCACGGGATGTCCACGTCATAACCCAGGGTCACGAGGATGTCGCGCAGGTTCTGGCCCTGCCACGCCAACGGCCAGGACGCCACTGCACGCTGGCGGATGGTCAAGGACGGATCGGGCACCATCAGCGCTTCGGTCACTTCATACACGCGGCCCAGGCCGTGGCATTGCGGGCACGCGCCCTGGGGCAGGTTCGGCGAGAAGTCCTCGGCATACAACATGGCCTGCCCTTTCGGATAGCGGCCGGCGCGGGAATAGAGCATGCGGATCAAGCTCGACAAGGTGGTGACACTGCCCACCGACGAGCGCGCACTGGGTGTACCCCGTTGCTGTTGCAGGGCCACGGCAGGCGGCAAGCCTTCGATGCTGTCTACGTCCGGCACGCCGACCTGGTCGATCAAGCGCCGCGCATAGGGCGCCACCGATTCGAAATAGCGGCGCTGGGCCTCCGCGTACACCGTGGAAAACGCCAGAGACGATTTGCCGGAGCCAGACACGCCGGTAAATACCACCAAGGCGTCCCGGGGAATATCCACATCGACATTGCGCAAATTATGTTCACGGGCGCCACGCACCCTGACGAAGCCGGTTTGCCGGGCGGTGAGCGGTGGGATGTTGCGCTGTGAAGTCATGGGCAACCTTGTCTTGCGCTTAGCACCCTGCGCACGCGTTGGGTCAGGGCATCGGGGCTGTAGGGTTTGCTCAGCAGGTGGATATCGGCGCTGAGCAGATGATTGGAAGACAGAATGTCGCGGGTGTGGCCCGAGGTAAACAGCACCGGCACCGGCGGGTTCTGCGCGCGGGCCCAGGTGGCCAGATCGGTGCTCTTGACCCGACCCGGCATCACCACATCGGTGAAGATCAGGTCCGGCGACACGCCGCGCTGCAACACTTGCATCGCGCGGTCGCCATCCTCGGCGGTCAGTACGGTATAACCCGACTGCTGCAGCAACTCGACCACCGTCAGGCGCACGCCTTCGTTGTCCTCGACCACCAGGATGGTTTCCTGGCCGCCGCCTTGCAGGTCCGCATCACTGTAGTCGTCGAGGCATTCAGGCTCCAGGCAGTGGGGGAAATACATCTGCACCACCGAGCCCTTGCCCTCCTCGCTCCACATGTCCACGTGCCCGCCACTTTGGCGCACAAAACCGAACACCATGCTCAGGCCCAGGCCGGTGCCGTGGCCTTCGCGCTTGGTGGTAAAGAAGGGTTCGAATGCGCGCTTGAGCGTCGCCTCGGACATGCCCACGCCGGTGTCGGCCACTGCCAGGCGCACGTACTCGCCGGGCTTGATGCTTTTACCGATGCAATCGTCCGGGTTGAGGATGACGTTTTCTCCGGTGATACGAATCACACCCTCGCCTTGCATGGCATCGCGGGCGTTGATCGCCAGGTTGAGCAGCGCGTTTTCCAGCTGGTTGCGGTCGACATTGATGCACCAGGAGTCCTGGGGCAGTTGCACGTCGATATGGATGGTTTCCCCCAACGCCCGTTGCAACAGCTCGCCCAGGCCGGCGTAGATGCGCTGCGGGTTGTACACCGCCGGAGACAAGGGCTGGCGACGGGCAAAGGCCAGCAGTTGCGACGACAGCTTGGCCCCTCGCTCCACGGCGGCGATGGCCGCGGTGACGCGACGTTGCACCTGACAATTGTCCGGCTCATGCCTGGCGAGCAAATGCAGGTTGCCGGCGATCACTTGCAGCAGGTTATTGAAGTCATGGGCCACGCCACCGGTCAGGCCGCCAATCGCTTCCAGCTTCTGTGACTGGCGCAACTGGTCTTCTGCGGCAGACCGCGCCTGCACTTCAGCGGCTACGCGTTGCTCCAGATTATGGGTGAGCTCCTGGCGCACCCGCTCGGACTTCACCAGTTCGGTGGTTTCCACCACAATCGCCAGCACCCCGGCCGGCTGTTGGTTGTCCCCGGCCACGGGGCTGTAATAGAGGTCCAGCCATACGCTTTCCGGTTGGCCGTGACGCGATAACACCAGCTCCTTGTTATTGAACGACAAGGTACCGCCCGCCAGGCACGTATCCACCACGTGCCGATTGAACTCGGCTACTTCCGGCCAGCCCAGTTCGACCGGAGTGCCCAAGAGGTAGGGATGGCGCCCGCCGGCAAATACCGAATAGCTGTCGTTGTAGATCATGTACCCCGCCCGCCCCCACAGCATCACCATCGGCACGGGTGAGGCGAGCATCATTTGCACGGTGCAAGCCAGGCTCGTGGACCACTGATCCAAGGGGCCAAGGTCGGTACTTGACCAGTCAAACGTGCGAATCCGCTGGGCCATTTCGCCGGCCCAGCCTTCACAGCCATGGGGGTTGGATAAAAATTGCATGATTGGGCTCTGTGCAGGGACAAGACAGTCGCAAGTTTTGGAGCGCGCCAGCGGTGGATGGTTTCATCCTGAGCACAGAGGAATGCACAAACCCCTGGAACTCAATGAAAATCCCGGCTGCGCACCACCATTCCATCCAGCAACGGCGTCAAATCGGTGAGGCGCCCCGCGATCAAATGCCGCACCTCACCTACCGCCTCCCACCGGCCGTCCACCTTGAGCAAACGCGAGCCCACCAGCGCCTGGCGCTGACGCTCGGCCAGGTCGCGCCAGACCACCACATTGAGGTTGCCGAACTCATCTTCCAGGGTGACAAAGGTCACGCCGCTCGCCGTGCCAGGGCGCTGGCGGCCAGTGACCAACCCGGCGATGCTCACGTTGCGCCCATGTTCCACCGCCAGCAATTCCTGGGAACTGCGGCAGCGGCGCCGGCGTAACTCGGCGCGCAACAACGCCAGGGGATGGGGCCCCAGGGTGGTACCGAGGGTGGCGTAATCGGCGTGCAAATCTTCGCCGACCGTAGGTTCGGGTAATGCCACCCGCGTTTCATCGGGGCTCGGCAGGCCGGCAAACAAGCCCAGTTGCTGATGCACACCGGCCACGTCCCAGCGCGCCTGATGGCGGTTGCCGGCCAGGGCGCGCAAGGCCCCGGCATCCGCCAACAGCGCCTGGGCACGCGTATCCAGCCCGGCGCGCGCGTCCAGGTCAGCGATGTCATTGAACAGCCGCTGCTGCCTCGCCGCTTCGATACGCCGCCCGTCGTCCTCGCGAAACCCCGAGATCATGCGCAAGCCCAGGCGAATCGCCGGTTGCTGGCCGTCGATGGGCTCCAGGCTGCATTCCCAGTCGCTGGCCTGCACATCTACCGGGCGGATCTGCAAGCGATGGCGCCGGGCGTCCTGCAGGATCTGGTCCGGGCTGTAGAAGCCCATGGGCCAGCTGTTGATCAGGGCGCAGGCAAAGGCCGCCGGCTCATGGCATTTGAGCCAGCAACTGGCATAGGTCAGCAAGGCGAAACTGGCGGCGTGGGACTCCGGGAAACCATAGCTGCCAAAGCCCTTGATCTGCTCGAAAATCTGCGCGGCAAAGGCTTCGGTGTAGCCATTCTTCAGCATGCCGGTGCGCAGGCGCTGCTGATGCGGCTCCAGGCCGCCGTGGCGTTTCCAGGCGGCCATGGAGCGGCGCAACTGGTCGGCCTCGCCAGGGCTGTAGTCGGCGGCGACCATCGCGATTTGCATCACCTGTTCCTGGAACAGCGGGATGCCCAGGGTGCGTTCCAGCACGGCCTTCAATTGCGGCGACGGATAGGTGGTGGGCTCTTCATTATTCCGCCGACGCAAGTACGGATGCACCATGCCGCCCTGGATCGGCCCAGGCCGCACAATGGCAACCTCGATCACCAGGTCATAAAACGTCTGCGGCTTGAGCCGGGGCAACATCGACATCTGCGCCCGCGACTCGATCTGGAACACACCGATGGTGTCGGCCTTGCTGATCATGGCGTAGGTGGCCGGGTCTTCCTTGGGAATCGTGGCCAGGCTCAAGTCCCGGTGGCGATGTCGGCGCAGCAAATCGAAGCAGCGGCGGATCGCGCTGAGCATGCCCAGGGCAAGGATGTCCACCTTGAGCAAACCGACGGCGTCGAGGTCGTCTTTGTCCCACTGGATAATGGTGCGCTCGGCCATGGCCGCATTTTCCACCGGCACCAGGGTGTCCAGCGGGTATTCGCTGATCACAAAGCCGCCAGGGTGCTGGGACAGGTGCCGCGGAAAACCGATCAGTTGCTGGGTCAATGTCAAGACACGCCGCAGCAGTGGGCTGTCCGGGTCGAAGCCGCTTTCACGCAGGCGCTCCAACGGCGGCGCCTCATCGCTCCAGCGCCCGCAGCAATCGGCCAAGACGTTGATCTGGTCCGCCGGCAGCCCGAGGGCCTTGGCCACATCACGTACCGCGCCCGTGGCGTGGTAACTGCTGACCACCGCCGTCAAGGCTGCACGGGTGCGGCCATAGCGCTGGAACACGTATTGCAGCACCTCTTCGCGGCGTTCGTGCTCAAAGTCCACGTCGATGTCCGGCGGCTCGTTGCGCTCTTTGGACAGGAAGCGCTCGAACAGCAGGTTGGTCAGGCTCGGGTTGATTTCGGTGATGCCCAGGGCAAAACACACCGCCGAGTTAGCCGCCGAACCCCGGCCCTGGCACAGGATCGAACGGCTGCGGGCGAAACGCACGATGTCATGCACCGTAAGGAAATAGCTTTCGTAACCCAGCTCGCTGATCAGCTGCAGTTCACGATGGATTTGCTGCAAGGTCTTGTCGTCGATGCCTTCGGGCCAGCGCTGGGCGATGCCTTCTTCGGTGAGGGTGCGCAGCCAGGATTGGGCGTCATGCCCCGCGGGTACCAGCTCGCGTGGATAGTGATAGCGCAACTGGCCGAGGTCGAAGGTGCAGCGCCGCGCGAGGGCGAGGGTTTCATCCAGCAAGGCCTGGGGGTACAGCGCCGCCAGCGCGTCGAGGCTGCGCAGGTGGCGTTCGCCATTGGGGTGCAGGCGCGTGCCAGCTTCGGCCACCGGCACGTGGTGACGGATGGCGGTCATGGTGTCTTGCAGGGCACGGCGGCCTCGCGCATGCATATGCACATCGCCGCAGGCCACGGCAGGGATTTGCAGGCTGTGGGCCAGTTGCAAGCGCTGTTGCAGATGGCGCGCATCGTCCTGCCCACAGTGCAGGTGTACCGCCAGCCACAGGCGCTGGTCGAAGGTGCGGCGCAGCCAGTCGAGGCTGGCCTGGGTGTCGCGGTCTTGCGCCACCCACAACGCCAACAGGCCGGGCAACGGTTGCTCGAAATCTTCCTGTAGCAGGCGATAACTGCCCTTTTCAGCCCGACGCCGGGCCAGGGTGATCAGCCGGCACAGGTGCTGGTAACCGCTCAGGTTCTCCACCAGCAGCACCAGTTTCGGGCCATTTTCGATGTGCATTTCGCTGCCGATAATCAACGGCAAGTCCACGGCTTTGGCGGCTTGCCAGGCACGCACGATGCCTGACAGCGTGCATTCATCGGTAATCGCCAGGGCGCTGTAGCCTTGGCGCTTGGCGCGCTCGAAAAGCTCCAGCGCACTGGAGGCACCACGCTGGAAGCTGAAATTGGACAGGCAGTGCAGCTCGGCATAATTCATGCGCCCCCACCCCCTGTTGTAGGAGCGAGCTTGCTGTGGCGAGGGAGCTTGCTCCCGCTGACTGCGCAGCAGTCTCCGGCTTTTATTGGGGGCGCTACGCACCCCAGCGCAAGCAAGCTTGCTCGCCACAGTAAGTGCGCTCCAGCTGAGGGGATGCTCATGCAAACCACCCTTGCAACCACAGCCCATCGCCTTGCCCCACCGTGCGATAGGCCCAACCCTGCTGGCCGGCGCGGGTCTGGACCAGGTAATAGTCGCGGCGGACATCGGCGCCATCCCACCAGCCCGATTCAATGCGCTCCGGACCCATCAGGATCTGTACGCCGTGTTCGGCCAGCAAGGTCGGTTGCGGCAATAACCAGCCTGGGCGGCGGACCTTGTTCAAGCTCGGGCACGCCTGGTGGTCGGTCGCAGCCTGCCAGGCGCATTCGGGGCGATGGTCGGCCTGAAAACGCAGGCCCTGCACCGCCTCATCCCCCAGGCGTGCACGCAGGCGTTCGCGCAACTGTTCCCACGGCAGGGTTTGTTGCGGGCGGTCGTCGAACAGGTCCTGGCGTTGCGGCACGAACACCGGCAAGTCCTCGGCCACCAGGCGCACACCCCGCACCGGCGCGGTGACCTGTACCTGCTCCAGGCGCCCACGGGCCAGTTCGAACAACATTGAAGGCTCGCGCTCGGCGCTGAGCAGGCCCACCTTGATCACGCTGTCTTGTGCCTGGGCGTGTTCCAGGTGCAGGTCAAAGCGCTGCACGCCACTGTCGCGGCCGCACAGGAACGCGGACAGGTCGCCGGTCAAACGCCGCAAGGGGAACAACAGCGCCTGGTGGGATTGCACATCGAAATTCAACTCGATGCGTGCATCGAACTGGTCGGGCGGTTGATAAAAATCCAGGGCCAATGGCCGCTGCCCGCTCAGGGCGTCGAGGTGCTTGAGCAGGCTGGCGTCAAAACGTCGCGCCAGGGTATGCCGGGGCAAGGCCTGCACCTGGGCCAGGCTGCGCAGGCCCATGCGCGACAAGGCGGTGGCGGCTTGGGGTTCAAGGCCTGCACGGTCGACAGGCAGCGACGCCAGGGCCTGCATCAGGGCGCTGTCATCGGCCACGGCCAGGCCGTCGTAGCCGTTTGCCAATATCCGCGCCGCCGCCGGGTTGGGCGCAGCGACGATGCGATGACGAAAGCCAAGTTCGGTCAGCTCTTTGCGCAAACGCGCCTCAAGTTGCGGCCAGGGCCCGAACAGGCCCAGGCTCGATTCGATCTCGAACAACAAGGCCCGTGGGTAATACAGGCTGACTTGGGAGCTGAATCGGTAGGCCCAGGCGGCCAGAAACTGCTGCAGGCGCTCGATCTCCAGCGGGTCGTATTCGACACAGGCAAACTGCTTGACCAGGGCATGGGCTGCCGTCAACGATTGCCCGGGGCGCAGGCCCAAGGCGCGTGCGGCGGCGTTGACGGTTTGCAACACGCGCCGCTGCGGCGTGCCGGCCAGCAGCGCCAGCGGCTGCTCGGGTTCGGGGTGCACACGCTGTGCCCCGTCCAGCGCCAATTGCGGGAAGACAATACACACCCAACGCATGGCAACCTCAATGCCCCGCCAGGGCAATTGGCGCCGGATGGGCCAGCCCGCCACGGCACTTGAGCACCCGCACTTGCGCGGGCCTGGCCTCGACCGCCAGGCGCAGGGCGGCAGGCGAGGCATTGATCGCCTCGCTCAGGGAGCGCCAGGCAAACGCCAGGGTCTGCCCGGTTTCGGCCGCCACCTGCAAACGCCGCAAGGCACGATCATCGGCCTTGCGCGGCCAACACAACACCGCCCCGCAACTGCCAGAACGCAGGCATTGCTCCACCGCCCACAACGCGTCACGCTCCTCGGCCCGGATGATGGACAGCTGGCGCACATCCACCCCGGCGTTCTGCCACGCATGGGGATAGGGGGTATAGGGCGGCGCCACCAGCACAATGCGCTCGCCCAGGGCCGACAGGCGCGCCAGGGTAGGCAGCACCAGTTGCAACTCGCCCACCCCGTCCTGGGCCATCAGGATTTCACTCAAGGCCGATTCCGGCCAGCCGCCACTGGGCAGCACCGCATCCAGCGCCGCCAGCCCCGTGGGGTGCACGCTGGCCGGGGGGGCGGCGGGCCGGCCCTTCCAGACTCGCCCGCCATTGAACAGCGAGTCCAGGGCAACCACGGCGCCCATCAGCCTTGCCTCACCAGGCCGCAGAACACGCCTTCGATGGCCAGGTCCTGCTCGGGCCCGACCACGATGGGTTGATAGGCCGGGTTGCGCGGCAACAAGCGAACCCTGTCGCCGTTGCGCTCGAAACGCTTGATAGTGACGTCGCCGTCCAGGCGCGCCACCACAATCTGCCCGTTCAAGGCTTCGGCACTGCGGCGCACGCCCACCAGGTCGCCATCGAGAATGCCATCTTCAATCATCGAATCGCCCTGCACCCGCAGCAGGTAATCGGGGGTTTTGGCGAAAGTGGCGGGGTCCAGTTGCAAGCGGCTGTGCACCTCGGCATCGGCGCCAATCGGCCGACCGGCCGCCACACGGCCGAGCACCGGTACATCCAGCCACTCGGGACGCGCAGGTTGATTGAGCAAGCGAATGCCACGGGCCTGGTTGGGGTTGACCTCGATAAACCCAGCTTCGGTCAGCGCCACCACATGCTTGCGGGCGACGCTGCGCGAGGCGAAGCCGAACGCCTCGGCGATCTCGGCGAGGCTGGGAGGCTGGCCTTGTTGCGCGATGCGCTCGCGAATGAAGGTCAGGATGGCGGTGCGGCGGGGAGTCAGGTTTGTCATGGAGTACATTTGTACTCCTGTGGGAAATTTCTGACAATAACCGTCAGTCTGCTAATTGCCAGCTCCCACATGAAGGCATAGGTATCTACTTAAGTCTGTAAGCTCAACGGTTAAAACGATGCGAAGCGAGCCGCTCTTGATCTTGATCTGCTTTTGATCTTAGGCGCCCCGTTAAACCACGCTGGCCGGAATTCGACAGGGATTTGGGGGGTAAAC
>NZ_JBQEQE010000015.1:0-152938 GCF_052046095.1 Pseudomonas sp. 22072 | reverse complement strand
CTACGCAGTCCAACGGGAGCAAGCTCCCTCGCCACAGTTACCGTTTCGTCGCCTTTACATCGGCGTGCTGCTCACCACCCGCAACGCCAACCCTTCATAAGCGTCCAGCGTAATCGTGAACGCGCCCTCCTCGGTCAAATCGCCTTCCACCCGCTCATTGATGATATCCACCACCGGCCCCGGTGCGATGTTGGGCAGGTGCAGGGTTTCGGTGATCGGCGTGGCGCCAAAGTTCAGCGCGGTGATTTGCGTGCCCTTACCCGCCGGTAGTTCGTGCACCATGATCAGCAAGCCGGGATGCTCGACATCCGGCACCAGGATCTGGCGGCTGGCGGCGATGTCGTAGGCGCGGCGTACGGCGAGGATTTTTTGCAGTTGGGAGGCAAAGGACTCCGGGTCCTGCAGTTGGCTGTTCAGGCTGCCATACAGGCTTTTGGAGCGCGGCATTTGCCCAGCTGACAGTTCGGCGTCGGGGTTCAGGTCTACCAGATCATAGGCGCCACGGTGAATCCAGCGTGTGTCGCCATCGGCCATCAGGTGCGCCACGTCTTCGGCCGCCAACGGCAGCGCGCCCACCAGGTCCCAGCCGGACAAGGCAAACACCCCAGGTTGCATGGCGTTGTACATCACCAGCAGCAAATGGATCTGGCGAATCTGCTGGATATCCGCCGGGGTGATCGCCTCCAGGTCACGAATACCCAGGGCTGCGGTGATGATGCTGGCGGTGGTGCAGGACACGCCGTTGGTGACGAACTTGAGGTTGTACGGCGCATGCTCACCGGTCAGGCGTTCGTACATCTGTTCGCGGATATGCTCGCGCAGGATGTTGCCGGGGAAGGTCTGGCCCTGGAACAGGAAGCTGTCATGGGCGTGTAGCGTCCAGAAGTGCACCAGCTCCAGGGTCAGTTCATCGTGGTTCTGTAGCGCGTGAATCAGCGAGCCGGGGTCGATGCCGAGGCTGTGCATCTGGCGCAGCATCAGACGCAGGAACTCGGTGTCGCCCATCAGCAATGCATGCTGGTAGGCCGGCCGGGTGATGAAGTCATAAGACAGGTCAGCGCCGCCGTGGGACATGGACGCGATGTCGTCCACGGTGAGGTTGAGTTCCTGAAAACTGAACCCGCCCGCCTTGCGAATGGCGCCGCCGAGTAACTGATTGCCGGTGATCGACAGCGGATGGCTTTCGGACCAGGCCGTGCCATCGAGCTTGCGCTCCACGCCGAGAAAGCCATTGGCATCCAGGCGCAGGATTTTCGCGCCCATCACATCAATGGCGTGCAGCGCATCACCGATGATCATCTGCTGCGCAGCAAACGAAGGGTCGAGCCAGTTGAGCGACGGCTGGCCTTCCTTGAAGTAATGCAGGTACACCCAGCGCCGCGGCTTGCCATCTACGCCGAGCACCACCGGGGTGGCGCTCCAGTCGGTTTCTTTGACGCCGGGCTCGAAGAAAATCACCCGCTGCAATTGGCCGACGATGTAGTGCTTGTCGCGCAGTGCGTCTACCTGGGAGGGGCTGAGGTTTTGTGCATCGCGTCCGGCAGCCACGTCGGGCAGCAACGGCCAGTCTTCCTCGCGGATTTCGACCATGTGGTACAGGCCGGGATAGTCCTCATAGGCCATTTCAGCCAGGCGAAAGTCCGCGCCCTTGCCGGTGTGCGACGGGATCACATCGTCGATGATCACCGCATTGTGCGCGGCAGCCATGCGCGTCAAGGCCTGCAATTGTGCCTCGGTGCCCAGTTGCGGGTCGATGTCGAAGCTGATGCGGTCGAAATTGCCGTCGATGGTCGGGGTGTGCTCGGTGCCAGACAAACCACCGGACTTCTTCAGCGGGCCGTTGTGAATGCCCTGGATGCCGATCTTCGACAGGGTATGCCACAGGGTTTCGTCCCCCAGCGCCTCCAGCACGGTGCCGCCTTCGCGGGTGACAATCGAGGCGGGGTAGGCCGTGAACCACACCGACGACAAGGCCGAAGCGTCACGCGGCCGGGTCTGTGCATAAGGCTGCTGCCACAGGCGGCCTTGCCCCGAATACAGCTTGGCCCGCTGCCGCGCTGCGTGGAGCATGGAATGTTGCACCAGCCAGTTCACATGATCGTTGTTCGCCGCGGTCATAAGCTCGGTACCTGTCGTGGTGAAAAGGGTCGGTGTAAGCATATGAGGGGCGTGGGCGGCATTCGTTGCATCGACTTGGCTTCATCCAAATGTGGGTGGGGGCTTGCCCCCGATGGCGGTGGATCAGATAAAAATATCCTGACTGACACACTGCTATCGGGGGCAAGCCCCCTCCCACATTAGATTTTCATCTGGCCTGCCGCCTTGCGTCGCTTGCCGGTACTGCCTAGGGGTGAACCCGGTTGAAGATTTGAACTGCCGGGTAAACGCGCTGTGATCGGTGTACCCGCATTGCAGCGCCACCTCGGTAATCGGCAGCTCGGTATGCAACAACCGCCGGGCATGTTCCAGCCGGACTTTCTGGATCATTTGCCGAGGCGTGAGGTGAAACACGCGCTTGCAGTAGCGCTCCAGTTGCGCCACGGAAATCCCGGCGATTCGGGTCAATTCCCCCAGGGTGACACGTCGGTTGAAATGGCTGCGGATGTGTTCGTCCACCGCCGCCAGACGCTGATAGGCCGGGTGGGTTTCACTGGCTGATTGCAGATCTACCGAGATCCCGGCCAGGCCGATGATCGCACCGAGCTGGTTGTACAGCGGCCACTTGTGGGTCAGGCACCAGCCCGGTTCGCGGGTGCCGTAGAGGTGCAGTTCGAGTTGATCCTCCAGTACCAGGCCTTGCTTCAGCACGCGCCGGTCCTGCTCGGTATAGCCGGGGCCCAATTGCGCGGGAAACACTTCGGCGCTGGTCTTGCCCAGCAGCGGTTGCAGGTGTTTGAGGCCGCAGCGTTGCACCAGGGTGCGGTTGGCGAGCACGTAGCGAGCGTCGATGTCCTTGATGAAAATCGCAGCATTGGGCAGTACATCAAGCATCGGCAGCAACTGCTCTACCCCGCTTAATAGCTGCTCGATGCTGTGGGGTCGGCTGCCTTGGAAAAGGCTCGCGAACGCGCTTTGCAACATGACTTTCTCAGCCCCTTTATTCGTCGACAGCCAGCAGATTGAGGCATGGGGCGAGCGCTGTCGAGCGCGGCAAATTGTGCTGAATTCGTCATCCATCCCTGCGCAAAACATCAATCGTCAGCCTGCCTGATGGGTTCAGGATAGCGCCACTGCATGCCTATCCAATAACTCACAAGAAGGCGCCGCTATGTCAGGCCAAGGCAAGTTCAAGAAACAGCTGTCACTGATGGACCTCACCTTTATCGGGTTGGGAGCCATCTTCGGATCGGGTTGGTTGTTCGCCGCCAGTCACGTGTCTGCCATCGCAGGCCCGGCGGGGATTTTTTCCTGGCTGCTGGGCGGTTTCGCCGTGCTGTTGCTGGGCATTGTCTACTGCGAACTGGGCGCCGCCCTACCCCGCGCTGGCGGCGTGGTGCGCTACCCGGTGTATTCCCATGGCCCGCTGCTGGGCTACCTGATGGGCTTTATCACGCTGATCGCGTTTTCCAGCCTGGTGGCGATTGAAGTGGTCGCCTCGCGTCAATATGCGGCAGCCTGGTTTCCAGAGCTGACCAAGGCCGGCTCCAGCGACCCCACCACCCTGGGCTGGCTGGTGCAATTTGCCTTGCTGTGCCTGTTCTTTGTGCTCAATTACCGCAGCGTGAAGACCTTTGCCATCGCCAATAACTTGGTGAGCGTATTCAAGTTCATCGTGCCGTTGCTGGTGATCGGCGTGCTGTTCACCTTCTTCAAGCCGGAGAACTTCCAGGTGCATGGCTTTGCACCGTTCGGCTTGTCGGGCATCGAGATGGCCGTGTCGGCAGGCGGGGTGATCTTTGCCTACCTGGGCCTGACGCCGATCATTTCGGTGGCCAGCGAAGTGAAAAACCCACAGCGCACCATCCCCATCGCCTTGATCCTCTCGGTATTGTTGTCTACGGCCATCTATGTGCTGCTGCAAACCGCGTTCCTCGGCGGCGTGCCTACCGAAATGCTCGCCAATGGCTGGGCCGGCATCAGCAAGGAACTGGCCCTGCCCTATCGCGATATCGCCCTGGCGCTGGGCGTGGGCTGGCTGGCCTACCTGGTGGTGGCCGATGCAGTGATCTCCCCCAGCGGCTGCGGCAACATCTACATGAACGCCACCCCGCGCGTGGTGTATGGATGGGCGCAGACCGGCACCTTTTTCAAGATCTTCACGCGCATCGATGAGAAGTCCGGCATCCCGCGCCCGGCGCTGTGGCTGACCTTTGGCCTGTCGGTGTTCTGGACCTTGCCGTTCCCGTCTTGGGAAGCGCTGATCAACGTGGTGTCCGCCGCCCTGATCCTCAGTTATGCCGTGGCCCCGGTGACAGTCGCCGCCCTGCGCCGCAATGCACCCGACATGGCGCGCCCGTTTCGGGTCAAGGGCATGGCGGTGCTGGGCCCGCTGTCATTCATCATCGCTGCGTTGATCGTGTACTGGTCGGGCTGGAACACCGTGTCCTGGCTGCTGGGCCTGCAAATTCTGATGTTTGCGGTGTACCTGCTGTGTGCGCGCTGGGTGCCGACCGCGCACCTGAACCTCAAGCAACAAGTACGCTCCTCGGCCTGGCTGATCGGCTTCTACGCCGTGACCATCCTGCTCTCCAAACTCGGCAGCTTTGGCGGTATCGGGGTGATCAGCCACCCGTTTGACACCCTGGTGGTGGCGGCCTGCGCCCTGGGCATTTACTACTGGGGCGCCGCCACCGGTGTACCCGCCCACTGGGTACGCCTGGAGCAGGAAGAGGACGAAAGCGAAGCCGTCAGCGACGCGCACTACAGCGCCCCACTATCCCCGACTACCCACTGATGGAGCGCCTTATGAAACGGCTGCATGTGATTGACTCACACACCGGCGGTGAACCTACACGCTTGGTCATGAGCGGCTTTCCCGAACTGGTCGGTGCCTCGATCGCCGAGCAACTGGAGCACCTGCGCACCCACCACGATCAATGGCGCCGCGCCTGCCTGCTGGAGCCACGGGGCAACGATGTACTGGTAGGCGCGCTGTACTGTGCGCCAGTCACGCCGGGGGCGACCTGCGGGGTGATCTTCTTCAACAACGCCGGCTACCTCGGCATGTGCGGCCACGGCACCATCGGCCTGGTTGCCTCGCTGCACCACCTGGGGCTGATCCAACCGGGCGTGCACAGCCTTGACACGCCGGTCGGCCCGGTCGCGGCCACCTTGCACGACGACGGCAGCGTGACCCTGCGCAATGTACCCGCTTACCGCTACCGCAAGCAGGTGCCGGTTGAAGTGCCTGGGCATGGCGTGGTGCTGGGCGACATCGCCTGGGGCGGCAACTGGTTCTTCCTGGTGTCGGACCACGGCCATGAGTTGCAGATGGACAACGTGGAGGCCCTGACCGACTACACCTGGGCCATGCTCAAAGCCCTCGAAGCCCAAGGCATCCGTGGCGCAGACGGTGCGCTGATCGACCATATCGAACTGTTCGCCGACGACGCCCACGCCGACAGCCGCAACTTCGTAATGTGCCCCGGCAAAGCCTATGACCGCTCCCCCTGCGGCACCGGCACCAGCGCCAAGCTCGCCTGCCTGGCCGCCGACGCAAAACTGGCCGCAGGAGAACCCTGGGTACAAGCCAGCATCACCGGCAGCCAGTTCCTGGGCCGCTATGAATGGGACGGCGAACGCGTACGCCCATTCATCACCGGCCGCGCCTACATGACCGCCGACAGCACCTTGCTGATCGACGAACAAGACCCGTTTGCCTGGGGCATCTGAGCCCATTATTCATTCAACTGAAACCGGAGTTAGCACCATGAGCGACAACATCTTCACCGGCTGCATGCCCGCCCTGATGACCCCTTGCACCGCCGAGCGCCAACCGGACTTCGACGCACTGGTGGCCAAGGGCCGCGAGCTGATCGACATCGGCATGAGTGCCGTGGTGTATTGCGGTTCCATGGGCGACTGGCCGCTGCTCACCGAGGCCCAGCGCCAGGAAGGCGTGGCGCGCCTGGTGGCTGCGGGTGTGCCGACCATCGTCGGTACGGGGGCGGTGAACAGCCGTGAAGCCGTATCCCACGCAGCCCATGCCGCCAAAGTCGGCGCCGATGGTTTGATGGTGATTCCCCGCGTGCTGTCCCGAGGGGCTTCGGCCACTGCGCAAAAGGCCCACTTTGCAGCGATCCTCAACGCCGCTCCCAACCTGCCGGCGGTGATCTACAACAGCCCCTACTACGGTTTCGCCACCCGCGCTGATTTGTTCTTCGAACTGCGCCGCGAGCACCCGAACCTGATCGGCTTCAAGGAGTTCGGCGGCGCCGCCGACCTGCGCTACGCTGCCGAAAACATCACCTCCCAGGATGATGATGTGACCCTGATGGTCGGCGTCGACACCCAGGTGGTACACGGCTTCGTCAACTGCAACGCCACCGGCGCTATCACCGGCATCGGCAATGCACTGCCGCGCGAGGTGCTGCAACTGGTGGCGCTGAGCAAAAAAGCCGCCAAGGGCGATGCCAAGGCGCGTCGCCAGGCCCGCGAGCTGGAAGCTGCACTGGCGGTGTTGTCCTCGTTCGACGAGGGCTGCGACCTGGTGCTGTATTACAAGCATTTGATGGTGCTCAACGGCGACCAGGGTTACGCCCTGCACTTCAACGAAACCGACGAGCTCAGCGCTGCCCAGCGCCGGTATGCCGAGCAGCAGTACGCGCTGTTCCGCCAGTGGTATGCCAACTGGTCGGCCGAACAGAACATCGTTTGATTTTCTGTAGGAGCGAGCTTGCTGTGGCGAGGGAGCTTGCTCCCGCTGACTGCGCAGCAGTCTCCGGCGTTTATTGGGGGCGCTTCGCACCCCAGCGCAAGCAAGCTTGCTCGCCACATAAGCTCGCTCCTACAACACCTCTTTTGTTTACCAGGATTTCACCATGACTCTGACAGGCAAGATGCTGATCGGTCAGCAATCGGTTTGCGGCCATCGCGATGCGATCCGGGCGATCAACCCCGCTACCAACACCCCACTGGAACCCGCCTACGCTTGCGGGGATGAGCAGCACGTCGACCAGGCCTGCGCACTGGCGTGGGCCGCGTTCGACGCTTACCGCGAAACCACCTTGGCAGATCGCGCCGCGTTGCTTGAAACCATCGCCAGCCACATCGAAGCCTTGGGCGATGAGTTGATCGAACGCGCCTGCGCCGAAACCGGGTTGCCTCGCGCACGCATTGAAGGTGAACGCGGCCGTACCTGCGGGCAACTGCGCGCTTTTGCCCGCACCGTGCGCCTGGGCGAATGGCTCGACGTGCGCGTCGATACCGCACAGCCCCAGCGCCAACCCCTGCCCCGTGCCGACCTGCGCCAGCGCCATATCGCCCTGGGCCCGGTAGCCGTGTTCGGTGCCAGCAACTTCCCCCTGGCCTTCTCCGTGGCGGGCGGCGATACCGCATCGGCCCTTGCCGCCGGTTGCCCGGTGATCGTCAAGGCGCATAACGCGCACCCCGGCACCAGCGAGCTGGTGGGCCGCGCCATCGCCCGGGCGGTCAAAGATTGTGGCTTGCCGGAGGGTGTGTTTTCACTGCTCTATGGTGCGGGTAACGAGATGGGTATCGCATTGGTGCGCGACCCGCGCATCCGGGCTGTGGGCTTCACGGGGTCGCGCAGTGGCGGTATTGCCCTGTGCCAAGCGGCGCAGGCACGCCCGGAGCCGATCCCGGTGTACGCGGAAATGAGCTCGATCAACCCGGTGTACCTGTTTCCTGCTGCGCTTGAAGCTCGGAGCGAAGCCTTGGCCGAAGGATTCGTCGCGTCGCTGACCCAAGGCGCCGGCCAGTTCTGTACCAACCCTGGCCTGATGATTGCCCTGCAAGGCGCCGCTCTGGACCGTTTTATTCAGTCTGCCAGTGAGCGGCTCTCGCGTTGCCCGTCCCAGACCATGCTCACACCGGGTATTTTCAGCGCCTACGAAACCGGCCTGAAGCCCCTGGCCCAGCACGCTCACATCGCCGCCAAGGGCTTGCCAGCGACCGGGCCGAACCAGGGCCAGGCCCATCTGTTCGTGACCCCGGCCGAGGCGTTCCTGAACAATGAACACCTGCAAGCCGAAGTATTCGGCGCCGCCTCGCTGGTGGTGCAGTGCCGTGATGTCGAGCAAATGCGCCAGGTGTCCGAACACCTGGAAGGCCAACTCACCGCAACCCTGCACATGGATGACCATGACTTGCCACAGGCGCGGGCATTGCTGCCGGTGCTGGAGCGCAAGGCTGGGCGCCTGCTGGTGAACGGCTGGCCGACTGGCGTAGAAGTGTGCGACGCCATGGTGCATGGCGGGCCCTTTCCGGCGACTTCGGATGCGCGCAGTACGTCGGTGGGCACGGCGGCGATTCTGCGGTTCCTGCGCCCGGTGTGTTACCAGGACTTCCCGGACACCTTGCTTCCCACCGCGCTGCAGCACGACAACCCGCTGCGGTTGCGGCGCCTGCTCGACGGCCAGCGAGAAGCATAATCATGGCCGATCCCAAGCAAGCAGACATCGTAGTAGTCGGCGCCGGCATTATCGGCGTCGCCTGCGCCTTGCAGCTGGCACGCCAAGGCCGCCAAGTCGTCGTGCTCGACCCGCAGGCACCCGGCATGGGTGCCTCCTACGGCAACGCCGGCCACCTGGCGACGGAACAGGTGTTTCCCATCGCCGACCTGTCGATCCTCAAGCGCTTGCCCGCCATGCTCCTGGACCCCATGGGCCCGCTGCGCCTGGACTGGACCTATCTGCCCCGCGCCCTGCCCTGGTTTATCCGCCTGTTGCTCAACCTGCGGCCAGCGCGTTACCAGCGCACCGTGGCAGGCCTTCGCGCGCTGAACGAAGGCAGCCTGGGCGCGTGGCAACGCTTGCTGCAATCGATGGGTCAAACGCAATTGCTGCGTGAAGACGGTTCGCTATTGGTGTTTGAGCGCGCCGAATCCCGCGCAGCGCTGGATGCAGTGCAGCAACGCATGCGGCAGCAAGGCGTCGCCGTGGACTTCTGGAGCGGCGATGCGGTGCGCAAGGCTGCGCCGCAACTGAGCGACGCCATACAAGGCGGTTTGTTCTTTCCCGCTACCGGACATTTTCTGGACCCGTACACGGTGGTTGGCGAACTGGTGAACGCGGCCAAGGCTGAGGGGGTGCAATTTCTTCAGCAGCGCGTTCTGGACGGACGCCTGGAGGGTAGTGGCGTTTCCCTGATGACCGACCAAGGCGTACTGACAGCGCAGCAAGTGCTGATTGCCTGCGGCGCCCACTCGGCCAAACTCACCGCAGCTCTCACCGGCAAACAAGTGCCGCTGGACACCGAACGCGGTTACCACCTGATGCTGCCCCACGAACAACAGCGCCTGCCCTTCGCGGTCACTTCACTGGAGCGCAAATTCATCATGACGCCCATGACCGGTGGCCTGCGCCTGGCCGGCACGGTCGAATTCGCCGGCCTCGACCGCCCGGCCAATATGCAACGGGCCTGGCAGTTGCACCGGTTGAGCAAAGGGTTGTTCCGACACGAACTGAGCGACAGCGAAGCCACGCCCTGGATGGGGTTTCGCCCTTCCCTGCCCGACTCGCTGCCGATCATTGACCGGGTGTGCGAGGGCAAAGTGCTGCTTGCATTTGGTCACCAGCACCTGGGGCTGACACAAGCGGCGGTGACGGCCGAGCGGGTTGGGCCACTTGCTGCGGGTGAGCGGGTGCCAGAACTACAGCCTTATCGGCTAGATCGTTTCTAAACCTTACCGTGGTAAGCGCGAAGTGCTGAATAACGCATCAGCCGTTTCTTGGATTTCATCGCGCATCCATAGCTTGTTCAACCAACCGACAGGGATAGCCTGGACGCCGTAATACGCCCCCGCCAGTTGCCCAACGATTGCGGCAGTAGTGTCTGCGTCATCCCCAAGGTTGGCGGCAGCGAGTATCGCTTCAGCAAAATTTGAGGTCTGATCGAAACACCAGAATGCGGCCTCCAGCGAAGCCACCGCATAACCTGAGCCAACGATTTGAGCAGAGGTTTTATCGCGATAGTCGCCAGAGGCGATAGCCTTGACCTTAGGAACCGACAGCGCGGTGTGGGAAAAACTCAGCACCTGTTTCTTTGGCACGCCGCTCAGGGCATTGCTGATAGCCTCGGCCAGCAGCAGGCAGCACTCGATAGCCTCATGCGCGGCATGCGTAGTTCGCGAGCTTTGCTCGGCAAACAGGTGGATGTCCGCCCTATCTGGAAAGTAAAACAACACGACAGGTGCGAGACGCATCATTGAACCATTGCCGGCCGAATACGGATGTGTTGAGCCCGCAAAAGCGTTGCCACTTTGCTGAAATTGCTCCAGCGCTTCGCGAACTGTCATGCCGATATCAAAGCACTCTCCGGTAGAACTCAAGTAACCCCACTTCCACCAATTCAGATAACGTCCCATCTGGTCCATCGCGTCAAAACCGCCTTTGCGCAACAGGCTTTCGGCCAGACACAGAGCCATGGAGGTATCGTCAGTCCATTGGCCAGGCTTGAGGCTAAATGGTCCGCCGCCTAGCATATCCGTCACGGGAGAAAAGCTGCCGCGGGGCATGAATTCAACCGTCGTCCCTACCGCATCGCCACACGCCAGCCCAAGTAGGCTGCCGCGATAACGATCCAAAAGCGTGATATCCATTGCCACTCCTTTTGAAAATCTTTCTAAGCCCGCCAGGCTACTTGACCAACCGCTTCTCCTTGGAGGGGCGATAGCCGAAATACGCGCTGTAGCATTTGCTGAAATGGCTCGGCGAGACAAACCCGCACGCCACCAGCACATCCACCTGTGACAACTCGGTGTGCTGCAACAGGCGTCGCGCTTCAGTGACGCGCAGTTCCATGTAGTAGCGTTGCGGCGTGGTGCCCAGCTGTTCTTTGAACAGACGCTCCAGCTGACGGCGGGAACGGCCGGCGTAAACGGCGAGTTGATCGAGCTCCAGGGGTTCTTCGAGGTTGGCGTCCATCAGCTTCACTACCTCGCGCAACGGCGCGCTGACACACATATTTTCAGTGGGTTTGATGCGGCGGTAGCGCGACTCTTCGAACGCCAGGATATCTTCGATGCCTTCGACCAAGGCTTTGCCATGCAGGCTCTTGATCCAGTCCAAGGCCATATGGAAAGCCCCCGAGGGGCTGGACGCGGTGAGGCGGTCGCGGTCGATCACGTAGGGCTCGCTGGTGACCTGCGCCGCCTTGGACACTTCGGCCAGCGCCGGGCGATGTTCGGGGTGGATGGCACAGCGGTAACCCTGCAGCAGCCCCGCACGCCCGAGGAACCACGAGCCGTTCCACAAACCGGCGAGGCGCACGCCCGCTTCACCCGCACTGCGCAGCCATTGGATAAATGGCTCGCTCGCCTTGAGTTCGGTACGAAAACCACCGCAGATCACCAACAGGTCCAAGTCCTGCAAGCTCGCCAGCATCAGGTTCGCATCCGGGCGAATGACCAGGCCCAGGTCGCTGATCACTTCGCCCTCACCCCAGCCGAAGGTGCGCGTAGCGAACAGATCGGGGCGCAACAAGTTGGCGGTCACCAGCGTGTCGAGGGTCTGGGTGAAGGCCGGCAAGGAGAAGTGTTCGAGCAGCAAAAAACCGACACGGGTGACCGAGGTCGATTGCTGGGGATTATCACTGAGGTAGCGCAGGTTCTTGCCTTGCATGCCACCGCTGAACTGGCGTCTTTCCATCGAGGGTCGGCCCACGCTTATTGTTGTGCAGTGGGCGCTATCTTAGGGGCAAATGCAGTGCCTGTCTCAGGTGACGCTCGAGGCTGGCAGCGGCCATTGCACTGATCTTGATAAAAACTGTTCGCTTGAAAAGCCACGGCCCAGGCGCTGCGCGGTGATCTGATACGGTTTTTTCTTTTCGATCTGCGCCTGTATTGAAAACCGCTTGAGGCGGACAATAGCCCCATCCCGACACTCCTGTCGTCCCCTTCCCCTCGGAGGCCTTATGACCAAGATGGCAATTTTCCTGTTCGGCTTTTTGGTATTGACCATTGGCATCGGCATGTTGGCGACCATCTCGCCGGTCTAATCCCGCATCGTGGCGAGGGAGCTTGCTCCCGTGACGGCCTGCCAACCGACGGTGATCTACCTGACGCCCCGAGACCTAAATGTGGGAGCTGGCTTGCCTGCGATGACGGCCTGACGGTCAACTCAGTTGGACCGTGTACATATCCATTCCTGCGGTAGCGGCCACTTAGGGTTCCGCTTTTACAGCGGCTCACTTTTGAAAAGCCGGAATGCCGGCCCAGACAAAAGTAAGCAAAACGCTCTTGCCCCACCACTCGGCACCTCGCTTAGGCTCGGTGTGCCCGTACTCCGCCAGCGTGGTTTGACGGGGCGCCTAAGATCAAAAGCAGATCAAGAGCGATCTCGCTTCGCATCGTGGTTACCGTCGGCTGCTACGGGTGCTTTGCAAAGTTGTATAGATACCTATGGTCATCGCAGGCAAGCCAGCTCCCACATTGGATCGCGGCGCATCAGTTATATCTGTGTCGGCTGCCAGGCCGTCGCGGGAGCAAGCTCCCTCGCCACAGATTTAGCGTCGTGCCGAAGTTATGTAGATACCTATGCTGCGATGACGGCCTGACAATCAACGCGTTACCTACGCCACCTCAGCCCACAAACAGCATCGGATACAGCGACAACACCAACAGCCCGGCCATGGACCAGTTGAACATCCGCAACCAGCGCGGCTCACGCAGCAAGTTGCGCAAGCCGCTGCCACACCCCACCCATACACACACGCTCGGCAGGTTGACCACCGCAAAAACCAGGGCGATCACCAGCACATTGGTGACATAACCCTCGGCCGGCGTGTAGGTAGTGATCGCCCCCAGCGCCATGATCCACGCCTTGGGGTTGACCCACTGGAAGGCCGCCGCACCGAGGAAGGTCATCGGCTTGCCATGTTCATCCGGGTTATCAGACATGCCGCCCGCATTGGCAATCTTCCACGCCAGGTACAACAAATACGCGGCGCCGACATACCGCAACAGCGTGTAGGCCCACGGGAACAGCTTGAACACCTCGCCCAAGCCAAGCCCCACACAAATCACCAACAGCATGAAGCCGATGCTGATCCCCAGCGCATGGGGCATCGAACGGCGAAAGCCGAAATTCACGCCTGAGGCCAGCAACATGGTGTTGTTGGGCCCAGGGGTGATCGAAGAGACAAAAGCGAACAGCACGAAAGCTGATAACAGGCTGGTAGACATGATCATGGCGCGGCATCCAAGCGGGGGTGATGTGCCTGCGACAGTAGGGGGTTATGGCGCGCTGCGCCCCGTACAGCTAGGGATGGATCGAGGCATACACTTGCAAAGCCTTCATCGAGAAGTAGCGCTTACCGAGGCGCATCGGGAACCGGTGTGGGAACCTGCCATGCCGGTTTTTTGCCTTCCTGACTGTCGAAAATACGCCGAGCCTTGCGAAAGTCCTCCACGTTTTCCACCACCCAGGTCCAGATAGGCGACATGCGAATCAAAAGCTCCCTGCCCAGCGGCGTCAGCTCGTACTCGACGCGGGGAGGAATTTCACCGAACTCGCGCCGAACCAACAAACCATCGCGCTCCATGGCACGAAGCGTCTTGGTCAACATGCGCTGAGTCACACCCGTCATCTGTCGTTTTATCTCGGCATGACGCATTGCACCGTACACACCCAGGGCATGCAGGATGCCCAATGCCCAGCGGCTACCGGCATGAGCAAGGACTTCACGCCTGACGCCATCGTCCTCCTCTCTGAGCGACTGGCAGATAACTTCTGCCTGGCTGAGCGTTTCCTGATCGGTCATTTCTACCCCTGGTATCACACGTGTGCCTTCTTATGAGCGCTGCCGAATCGTGCCAGCATGGGCTCATCTTATCGCCAACAGGTCTGCGGAGAAATCATGCCTGAAATGACCCCACTTCCCCCTCAATCGATCCTCGTTCTAGGTGCCGGCGAACTCGGCCTGCCGGTTTTGCGCAACCTGGCGCGGGAGGCCAAACGCGCGCCCGGTTCCACCATCAGCGTATTACTCAGGGAATCGACCATCAACACTCAAGCGCCCGAGAAAAAGGCAGACATCGATGAGCTGCGCAGCCTGGGCATCCAGATGGTCGCCGCAGATCTGGTGAACGACTCAATCGATCAACTTGCCAAGGTCTTCGCACGCTTCGATACCGTGATCGGCTGCGCGGGCATGATCGCGGGCCGAGAAACCCCGATGAAGCTGGCAACCGCCGCACTCAAATCCGGCGTGAAGCGCTACTTCCCCTGGCAGTTTGGCGTGGATTTCGAAGTGATTGGCCGGGGCAGCCCCCAGGATCTGTTCGATGCCCAACTGGATGTGCGTGAGTTGCTGCGCGCCCAGGACAACACTGAATGGGTCATCATCTCGACAGGCATGTTCACCAGCTTCCTGTTCGAGCCGGTGTTCGAGGTCGTCGACTTCGACAACAACACAGTGAACGCCCTGGGCAGCCTCGAGAACAGCGTGACGCTCACGACACCGGACGACATCGGTACGCTGACAGCGCAAATCGTGTTCTTCGAACCGCGCATGCGCAATCAGATTGTCTATCTCGCCGGCGACACCGTCACGTATGGGCAGGTTGCGAGCATGCTGGAACGCGTTCTGGATCGCCCGTTCAAACGCAACGTGTGGACGGTTGACTATCTCATGCAGGCACTGGAAAAAGACCCCACGCACCACATCAAGAAGTACCGTGCTGTATTCGCACAAGGCAAAGGTGTGGCCTGGCCTAAGGCGGCCACGTTCAACGAGCAACAATCGATTCCTGTCACCACTGCTGAGCAGTGGGCTCGGGAAAACCTTGCAGTCCATTGAAAACCGGATGCTGAAGCCAGCCGTAAAGGCTGGCACGGGTGAAGGGACAGTCAGCGGCTCTGAGCTTCACGCTGCTGGCCAGAAACATGTTGTTTTTTTACATGCCTACGCGACTTTAGCTCGTATTGATGGTGAATAAACCAGGCGATCAACAATAACCCAGTGACGCCAAAAACCAAGACCAACAGCTCTAGTGCAGTACCTTCATGTGAAAACATTTTTCGTTCCTCGTCCTGAAGCCGTATGACCTAAAAAACAGTCACACCGAAATTGTTTGTAATAATTTAAACATTTTCAGGGTAGTCGGCAAATCCGCACGTGACAACCCCTGATCGACCCAGGACCCTTGATCTAGACGTGTCACTCGTCGAAAACACGCATAAATCACAGGCAATAAAAAACCCCGTAGACGCTGATCTACGGGGTTTGTGTTCGCTTACTTGCTGCCAGAAGCGTCCTGCTCGACCACCATATCCAACACGTAGACCGTCGAAGGCGCATCCGCTGGCGGATTCTTCCATTCGTACTGTTTGACCCGCAGCACAGTGCGCACGCCGTCATGATGCACAAAGCCTTCGATAGGCTGGTACAGCGGATGCCAGGTGTCTTGGGTCGCCAGTTGCAGGCCCGCGTCGTCATAGCGACGCTCGCGCACTTGCAGGCACTGATAACCTGGGATCAAAGGATGGCTGCACTTGACCGTCTTGGCCGCCACTTCCAGAAACTTGACCTCACCCTCGCTACCGTAGCGGGTCTGCGGGGTGGCCTCGCCTTGCAGCTTGAGCACCGAGCCATCCGCTGTCGTCAGTTGCAGCATCGGCGCCACGTTATCGCCGGTGATCAAAGCGCGCAGATCACCCTTGAACAGCCGCCCTACTTGGGCATCAAGGTCCATCAGGCTCTTGTCACAGGCCATCAGCGTAGAGGCCAGTGGCTGAACCTTCAGAACTCCGTCCTGATAGTGAAAGCCGCCGAACTGACGATTGCAGCCACCGCTGATGCTCAGGTTCTTGTCACCGAAGGCAACGCGCAACTTGCGCTCGATGCCTTTGTTCATCGCCACAAGAGGCTTGCCCGACGCATCCGTTGCCGAGACCAGGTTCCAGTCGTAAGCGGATAAGGTTGGCTGGGCTACAGCTGCTGAGGTAATAGGCATTGAAGGTGATTCTTCATGGCTTTTGGAAGGGGCGGCACAGCCTTGGATGAGTGCAGCACACACGGCTACAAGAAGAATTTTTTGTTTCATGGGTCACTCTGTCAGCTTTGATGAGTGCGGACGTTATCCTGCGCTGGCAGGATAAGCGCGCGGCTAAACCGGCATGAGGAGGTCGCTTGAGGCTTTACTGAGCGTAGACCCAATGCGCGCTTGACGGACCTCTTCCTTGGCCGATAGCAATCGGACATCATTTGCTTCGATCAGTTTCACGGAATCAGGGCGGTGGCGGTATTGCTGCATTTTTGGCATAAAAAAACCCCGTAGACGTTAATCTACGGGGTTTTCAAGAGTGGAGGCCGAGGTCGGAATCGAACCGGCGTAGGCGGATTTGCAATCCGCTGCATAACCATTTTGCTACTCGGCCTCAAACGATCAATGCCCTGGTTGCTGACATTCACCGCATACAAACTTGAGTGGGCTACGTGAAGCCTGCCTCTACTCTAACTCATTGAATACATTGAAGTTTTTAATGCTTCGTTGCGTTCGATGGGCGCCATTATGTACTCATTTGCCTAGGCCTGCAACCCCTTGATTTCAAAAAATATTCTGCCTTGGCATCAAGGGGTTGCGCCTCTGCCCTACTCCTTCACCGTGTGGATTTGGTAGTGCGGGTCGGCCTTGATCTGGGCCTCGGTGAAGGGCAATGGGCGCAGTTTTTTCTCGGAGAAGGCTTGGGTCTGGTCCTTTGAATAGGCGGACGCCGGGTTGCTGGACTCGGAGAATGCCAGGACGCCGACTGCGTTGGGGCCTTTGTCGTCGAAGCTGACGATTTGCAGGTAGCTGGTGCCGCTGACGACTTCGCGCTTGCCGTCGGCGCGGGGCACGGTTTGCATGGCGTTGTAGATACCGAGTTCTTGCGGGCCGCCGTGGATGGGGGTTTGGCCGGAGACTTGGATATCGCCCCAGCGGGTCGGCCCCAGTTTGCTGACCTCAGCGCTGGAGGCCAGCATGGCTGCGCGCAGGGCCTTGGCGACCGGGGCGCGGTCGATGGCGAGGCCGCTAGGGGTGGTCAGGGGGTGGGCCGGGTCGAAGGCCACGCGCCAGGCGTCAGGGATTTGCTGCAGGTGCTGCACCAGGTTGATGAAGTGCACCAAGCCGACGCCGCTGTCGAGGTTGGCGCGCTGGTCCCAGTTTTTCAGGCTGGTGCACAGCGGCTCTAGCGCAGCGGCGTCAGCGCCCAGGTGTTTGGCGCAGAACGTCAGCAGGTCGGGCATGACTTGGCCCGCCAGGTACACCTCGTTGTCCATGACCATGTCTTGCAGATCAGTGACGGTGATCGGCTGCTGCTCGAGGGTTTGCAGGCGCTGGAGCGCGAAGCGCGCACGCGGGCCGAGGCCGATGTTGTCCTGGCTGATCACCGGCGAAAAGCCACTTAGCGGCGCCTTGGGGTTGGCCATCCAGGCGGAATCGTTGGAGTGTTGCACGTAGTCGGTGCGTTGCAACTGGGGCAACTGGTCGGCCGGGAAGATACCCGGCTGGGCCGCGCGCGGGTCGATGTCCCACGCGCAGGCACTATGGGCGCCGTCGAGCATGATCATTTGCAGGCCGGCCCGTGGGTCGCTGCATTTTGCCAGCTTGGCGGCGCTGACGTTGGGCACTACCGACAGGTTCATGTACAGGCTTTGGCCCTGGTCATCGGCGGCCAGGGTGTTGACCCAGGGGATGCCTTGCAGGGTATGCACCGAGGTTTGCAGCTCCTTGAGGCTACCGGCGCGGTTCATGGCGTACCACTGTTGCAGCACCCGGTCGTTGCCCAGGTTGGCGTCGCGCAGGCTGAAGGCGTAGTGGTTGTCCCAGTCGAGCTTGCCCGGCCATTGCACCACGGGGCCGAACTGCGAACTGTAGACGGTGTGGGTCACGGCCTTGAGGCTGCCGTCGGCTTGCTTGACCTGTACCGTTACGGCGGTTTTATCCAGGGGGATGGACTTGCCGTCCAGCAGGTAACGGGTGGCGTCCTTGGGGTCGAGGGTCAGGCGGTACAGGGTGAAGTGTTTGGACGTGTCCACGGTGTGGGTCCACGCCACATGCTGGTTGAAACCGATGTTCACCACGGGCAGCCCTGGCAGTGCAGCGCCCATCACATCCAACTGGCCCGGGATGGTCAGGTGCATCTCGTAAAAACGCATGCCGCCCACCCACGGGAAATGCGGGTTGGCCAGCAGCATGCCACGGCCATTGAATGAGCGGTCACGGCCCACGGCAACGGCATTGCTGCCTCGATCCAGCGTGAAGCGTTGCTGGTTGGCGGCGGCCGTGGCAAAGGCTTTGGCACCGGGCTGCACACTGGCGGTGGCCTGCGGCGGTGCTGCCCCGACCAAGGCTTCGGCGAATTGGCCGATGCCCCCTTCCACCAATAGCCTGCGGGTCAACTTCACCAGGTCTTGCACTACCAAGGGCCGTACCCAGGCGGCCTGGCACTGTGCGGGTGCGCCCTTATCCTTGAGATAACGGTTGTAGCCGGCCACGTACCCTTCGATGCGCTGTTGCATCTCGGGCGTCTGGGCTTTCCAGAATGCCGCAACGGCCTCGGGTGTATTCAGCCAGTTGAAGAATACATCGCTGGCAAGGTTGTTGCGCTCTTCCAGGGTCGCCTGGTCCGGCCCGAAAAACCTCGCCCGCTCGCCATTGACCGTGACTATTTCATTGGCCAGCAGGCACAGGTTGTCCTGGGCATAGGCGTACCCCATACCTACCCCCAGGCCCCGCTCATCAGAGGCGCGAATATGCGGCACGCCATAACTGGTACGCCGTATATCCGCCGACGTTTGCGTCACTTGCTCGCGTGCCGATACGGCCAGGCTCAAGGCGAGTAACAGCCCTGCCGTGCCCACTCTGGACAACCCCTTGGAAATAATCACGCCGACTCCACAGTCAAATTGAACAGCCTCACGAGGGATGGTTACCCCACCGTAAGAACGCACATCGCCCGGCAAAATTTAACCGCACAAGGTTGCCTATCGACGGCGCAGGGGATGTGACAAACCTGATACCGACAAATTTTCTACATCCATCGTTTCATGATTTGCGTCACTCGTTCGTCTTATTACCCAAGAGCACCATCTTTTTCCTGATCAGGCTCTGAAAAGGAGTTTTTGCATGTATAACCCGCAAGTGCCCACGGATGGACATTCAAAGGCCGCAGATACCCACTATGGCAACGACGCACGGGCGTTCGGTAACGCGCCCGAACAGCAGGGCAACCAGCGCATCCGCCATTTGCTCAAGTGTTTCGGTTTGCGCACCAGCCTGATCCGGCTGAAGGTCATCGACGCCCTCCTCACTGCCGCCGACAACCAGCGCACCCTCGGGGTACGCGGCGTGCACAGCCATTTGCTGGAGCTGGGCATACCGTTGTCGTTTCTCAGCGTGCGCGAGGTACTCAAGCGTCTATGCAGCGAGGGCGTGATCACCCTCAACGCTGACAAGAGCTACAGCCTCCATGAAGAGGCTGCCAAGGTACTCGAAGGTCGTGCCTGACTGACGCCCGTCAGAAGTTAGGCTTGACCTTGCGGCGCATGATGCCGTTGATCACGACGACGACCACGGCAATCGCGATGGCCAGGTACTGGAAGGTTTTTTCACTGATCACGCCTGTGTTCTGCAGATAAGACAGGCCGAACATCGCGCCCAGTACAGCCAGGGCAATCAGAAGCGAGTATTTCAAGCGTTGCTTTTGGGTCATGACGAGTTCCTGAACCTGAAGAATGTATCCACTGTGTATCGCCGTGCATGCCAAGCACATACCCAGTCACGGGGATGGCGCGGTTTCGGCAGGGTCTTATGTTACAGGCGATGAAAAGTTTTGGCTTGCCCTCCGCCTGACAGGCCTTGCGAATACCCCTTGGAGAACTGTGAAATGCTGCGACGACTCATCCTGCTGGTTCCACTGATGATCATGCTGAGCCTGGGCGGTTGTTTCTTCTTCCCGCGCGGCGGGGGCTGGCATGATCACCGCTATGAGGGTGGTGGCGGTTACCAGCGCCGCTGATCTGCATCCGGATAACGCTTCGTGCACAACGCGTGCAGCACGCCTGGGGGCTTCACGCGTTACTGCATCGACATTACCTACTCGTCAGGCGGGTTCGGAGCCTCGACGCCGGTTTCAACCACTTAGCCGCCATGCACCCACCGCCGATGCAACCAACGCGCAAACGCATCCAGCGCGAACCCCAGCACCCCGATCACCACTACCATCGCCATCAACTCCGAATACGCGAGCCGATCACGGGTGTCGAGGATGTAATACCCCAGCCCCGCACTGACCCCGAGCATTTCGCAGGGCACCAGCACGATCCACAGGATGCCGATGGCCAGGCGCACGCCGGTCAGCACATGCCCTACCACGCCAGGAATGACCACCCGGCGCAAGGTTTCCCAACGCGTGGCGCTCAAGCTCTTGCTCAACTGTAACCAGCGCGGGTCGAGCTGACGCACGCCCGCTGCGGTGTTGAGCATGATCGGCCAGACAGCGGCAAAGGCCAGCAGGAAATAGATTGGCTGGTCGCCCACACCCATCAGCATCACCACGATCGGCATCCAGGACAGTGGCGAAATCATCCGCAGAAACTGGAACGCCGGCGTGGTCGCCGCCTCCAGGTTACGCGAACTGCCCACCAGCAGCCCGAGGGGTACGCCTACCAACAACGCGATAAACAGCCCGACGAAAATACGCTTCAGGCTCACGGCGATATGCAGGTACAACTCACCCCGCCCGAGCAATTCCCACAAGCTGCTGGCGGTGGCCGCCAGGGAAAAGCGCGCCGACAGGCCATCGGCCTCGCCGAACACTTTCACGCCCAACCACCACAGCACCAACAAACCCGCCAAGCCACTCAGCCCCAGCCACCAGCCGGGGATTCTGCTGTTGTTCAAACGCCGATCTCCTCGTGCCGCTCATAACCATCCGGCAAACCGAAGGTCTGCATGCCACCCACGGCTTCGATCGCGTTGCGCACGAAGCGGTCGTCCACCAGGTCCTTGGCCACGAAGGCTGGGTCCAGGTCCGTGAGAAACTTTTTGTCGCCTTCGATCAAGGTGTCCTTCAAGCGCCGCACCAGTTCTTCGGTGTAGCTGGGGAACGGGTACGGTTGGAAGTCGATGCGATGCTCGTCCCAGTTGGCGTGCTGGATCGCGCCGTCGGCCACGTAGGAGGCGCGGTCGCTGGCCGCCGGCGCCAGGACTTTGCTCAACACCGGTTCGGCATGGGGCGTGTAACGGTTCGGGCCATCCTTGGACAGCAGCTTCACCGCCTCTTCACGGTTGTTGCGGGTCCACACCTGGGCCTTGACGATGGCGTTCACCACCTTCTGCGACCACTCCGGACGGTTGGCCAGGTCGTGCTCGTGCATGAACACCACGCAGCACGCGTGGTTGCGCCACACGTCACCCGTGAAGCGCTGCACGCGACCGACCTTGAGGTTTTCTGCCAGGGCATTGAACGGTTCGGCGACGATGTAGCCGTCGATGCGTTTGCTGGCCAGGGCCGGAGGCATGTCCGAGGGCGGCAACACGATCAGGTTGACCTCATTGGCGGCAATCGAACTGCCGGTGGCACGAGTGACCGGCGTGAGGCCGTTATCGCGGAACAGTTGCTGCACCACCACGTTATGAATCGAGTACCAGAACGGAATCGCCACCGACTTGCCACCCAGTTGTTTCACGTCGGTAATACCTGGGGATACGGTCAAGCCCGAACCGCCCACATGGTTCCACGCCACGACTTTGGCCGGCACTTTACTGCCGTAGCGCGCCCATACGGTCATTGGCGACAGCAGGTGTATCACGTTGACCTGGCCGGAGATAAACGCCTCGATCACTTGGGCCCAACTGCGCAACAACACTGGGCGCTCGGCCTTGATACCTTCGGCTTCGAACAGGCCATTGTTGTGGGCCACCAGCAGTGGCGTGGCGTCAGTGATAGGTAGATAGCCAATACGCACCGGCGCGTCGGGCTCGTTGGCGGCACGCGCCTGCAGGCTGCTCAGCAGAGGCAAGGCGCCGGCGGCACTGAGCACGGCGGAGAGTTTGAGAAAGTCACGGCGCGAGTGGGCCAGGTCATCCAGACACATAAGTAAACTCCTGTCGTTCAAGGGGGTTGGGTTGAGGGCGGCTCGCCTGCCGTAAGGTTTTCAAAATTTCGATACGCAGCGCGCCGATGGCCTCGACCTGTTCTTCCCGTGGATGCGGCAAATCGATAGCCCACTCGCCCAACGTCCGCGCCGGGCGGTTACCCAGTAGCAGGATGCGGTCCGACAGCAGCAGCGCTTCGTCGATGTCATGGGTGATCAATACCGCCGCCGAGCCCTGCTCACGATTGACCTTGAGCAACAGGTGCTGCATGTCGGCGCGGGTCACTTCGTCCAGGGCGCCGAAGGGTTCGTCGAGCAGCAACACTTGCGGCTGACGCGCCAGGCAGCGAGCCAATGCCGTGCGCTGGGCCATGCCACCGGACAATTGCGCCGGGAACTGCTGGCGCGCAGGTTCCAGCCCTACCGCTGCAATGGCGTGGTCAACACGCCGGCGGCGCTCTTCACCACTCAAGTGCGGTTGGCGGGCGAAATCCAGACCAAAGGCGACGTTCTTTTCCAGGGTCAACCAAGGCAGCAGGCTCGGGTCCTGAAAGGCCACCACCACGCGCGGATGCGGGCCGCTCAATGGCTCGCCCAATACCTGCACACGGCCAGATTGAGGTACCTGCAAGCCAGCCAGCACCCGCAGCAGGCTGGATTTGCCCACGCCGCTGGGGCCCAGGATCGACACCACTTCACCCGGTTGCAAGTGCAAGTCGAAGCCTTGCAACACCGGCCCGCTGCCGTACCCCAGGCAAATGCCCTGGGCCGTCAATACCGCCTGGCTCATAGACTGGCCTGGCGGTGCAGCTCGGTACGCAGTTGCACCAGGCTAGGCGTCACAATCGGCACAAAGGCCGACTCGCGCCAGCGCCGCGCAAAACCGCTGCCGTGGGCGGTAAGGTAGGCCTTTCCGCCACTGGCTTGCAGTTCAAGCTGTACAGCGCTGGCGGCGGTTTCGGCCAAGGCGATACGCAGTTTGAACAGCGGTATGGGCTCGGCGGTAAAGCGCCCGGCCAACAGCCCCTTTTTAAGCTCGCTGACCAGATGATCCAGCGTTGCGCGCAGGGCTTCCAGCTCGTCGCGCAACACGGTACGACTGGCGCCCAAATGGTGGGCTACTTCAGCCAGGGAACGCCGTGCCAAACCAATCGACATACCGCACTGCAAGCCTAGAAACGCCGGGCGTACCGCCGGTAAAAACTTGCGCGCATCCTCGTGCAACAACCACTCGCGACTCAGCTCCACGCCTTCCAGGCCCAGCGCTGCGGTGTTGCTCGATTGCAGCCCGAGCAGCTCCAGGTCACGGGAGCGCTGCAACCCGGCCACCGAATCCGGAATGGCCAGGATAAATGGCGCGCCGCCCCCGGCATGCTCGATGGCCGCCGCAGCGACAAAGCCATTCTTGCGCAAGTTGGTCACCCAGTGCAGGCGACCGTTGAGGATCCAACCGTGGTCGTTGGGCTCGGCGCTGATCTGCAACGTCTCGATACCCGACAGGAACTTCATCGCATTCGACAGCCCGGTGGCGCCGGCCAACTTGCCGCTGAGCAGGTCTGGCATCAGCTGCTCGCGCAAGCGCTGATTGGGGCTCTGCAGCAGGTACTCGATAAACGAGCGCTGGCCCCAGCACACAAACGCCGCAGCCAGGGAATGGCTGGCCACATTGGCGATGGCCTCGACCGCACCCGCCACATCGCCGCCCAGGCCGCCCAGGTGGGTGGGCACGCCGATTCTCAGAATATTGGCTTCTGCCAGCCGTGGCAGCACTTCCTGTGGATCGCAACTGCCCACGTCCAGGGCCTGCGCTTGAACATCGAGCCAACGGCTCAAGATTGGGTCAAGCATTCATGTCTCTCCTTTTACAGCAGGTGGGCCAACGCCGAATCAGTTGGCCGGTTTTTCCCAACGGTATTGCGCCAGCTCCGGGTTCAGCGGGGTGCGGGCAAACACGTTGGCGAAGTTGCACAGGGTTGCCAGGCTGACACCCAGGATGACTTCCAGCGCGTGGCCGTCGGTGTAGCCAGCGGCGCGGAACGCCTCAAAGCCCGCGTCACTCACATCCCCACGGGTGGCGATCACTTCACGGGTAAACGCGGCAAGTGTCTCATAGCGCGCGTCAGGCAACTCACCCCGGCGGCGCAAGGCCTCGATCACCTCCTCGGGCAACTTGGCTTTGTTGCGGGCAACCGCCGTGTGGCCAGCGACGCAGAAATCACAACCGTGGGTAGTAGCGGCAATCAGTTGCACCACTTCACGGTCGGCCAGGCTCAGCTCGGCCTTGGCATTCAAGCCGGAGACAGTGATGTAGGTTTCCAGCGCAGCCGGTGCGTTGGCCAGTACGCCCAGTAGGTTAGGGATAAAACCCGAGCCTTTCAGCGCGTTTTCCAGAAAGGGCTTGGCGGCTTCCGGTGCGGTTTCAGGCGTGAGCAACGGTACACGGGACATGAAGTGGACTCCTGTTGGGTTTGAATGCCCCAGTCTGTTGGTTCTAAAAAAAGCGCTCAATAGGCTAAAGTAGCGATTACTTGCTCTTGAGTCTTTCCATTAGATGAATTCGTCCGATGTACTTGTCGATTGGTTATTAGATAGCCTCGAACTCAACACCAGCCTGTTTCACGTCGGCCGTTATTGCGGTGACTGGCACGCGAGCACCCATGGCCTCGCGAAGGCGAGCTTCCACTTGATTGTGCAAGGCGAATGCTGGCTGCATATCGACGGTGATCCAACGCCCCAACACCTGAACAATGGTGACGCGGTGTTCCTGCTGCGTGACTTTGCCTTCAGGCTTTCCGGCCAAGCCACGGCGGCCGGCGCCCAGCAGTGCCCACGCCGCTCGATGCTGCCTCTCGATAGCACGGCCACGGACGGCGTAGGATTAGTCTGCGGTTTCTTTCACTTCCAATCCGGATTGTCGACGCTGATCGTCGACACCCTGCCCAGCTGGATCATCCTGCGCGCCGGCGACCCGTCGCTGATGGCTGCACGCAACCTGTTCGAATTGATCCTGCAAGAATGCGCACGCACCCCAGCGCCCTCTTCCGCGCTGCTTGAGCGCCTGTGCCACCTGCTGTTCCTGTATGTGCTGCGCCAGCAAGTACTCGACAACACCGAGCTTGGCGGCTTGGCGGCGCTGGGCCGGGCACCGGCGTTTGCGCATTTGCTGGAACAATTGATCGCCCGCCCGGCCGAGCCCTGGAGCCTGGAAAGCATGGCGGCCTGTACCGGGTTGTCGCGCTCGGCGTTTTTCAAGCGCTTCAGCGAACTGTGTGGGCAGTCGCCCGGGCAAGTACTGCTGATGATCCGCATGCGCCACGCCTCTGGGTTGCTCAAGGCGGACCAGACCGTGGCCGAGGTTTCGCTGGCGGCCGGGTATCAATCGGTGGCGGCGTTTACCCGAGCCTTCCATAAAGTCACCGGGCAACAGCCTGGTGCCTATCGAAGGGCGCAAGCCTAGCCTTGTAAGCCGGTGCCGGGCCGAGCGCACAACTGCACCAGCCAATCGACGAACACCCTCACCCGCTGCGACAACTGCCGATGAGGCGGGTACAACGCAGTCAGCGCCATCTTCGGCACTGCCACATCAGGGAGCACCTGCACCAGCGCGCCCTCGGCCAGTTGGCGCAGGGCGTGATAACGAGGTGCCTGGATCAGCCCGTAGCCGGCTTCGCATGCAGCGAAGTAACCGGCAGAGCTGTTCACGGCAACCACTTTCGGCAGGTTGATCGGATGCAACTCGCTGCCCAGCAGAAATTCCAGGCCAAATCGTTTACCGCTGGCGCTGGACACGTACTCGACCATTTGGTGTCCAGCCAACTGCTCCAGGCAAGTGGGCGTGCCCATGAGCTCAAGGTACGCGGGGCTGGCCAGAGTCAGTTGTTCCATCATCGCCAAGGGGCGCGCCACCAGCGATTCATCCAGGGCCGGACCACCGCGCAACACGCAATCGACGCCTTCGCGAATCAGATCCACTGGCCGGTCATTGAGGCCGATCTCCAACTCGATCTGTGGGTACAGCGCGGTGAACGTTGGCAAGGCCGGAATCACAATCAAGCTCCCAATGCCTGAGGGCATATCGATGCTCAATGTGCCCCGGGGGTTCTGGCGCCGCGTGGAGAACACCGCCTCGGTTTCCTCAAGATCAGTCAGCAATTGCACGCAACGTTGGTAGTACGCCGCGCCATCCAGGGTCGGGCTGACGTGGCGCGTGGTGCGCTGCAGCAGTTGCACGCCGAGATGGGCCTCCAGTTGCTTGATCAGGATCGTCACGGAGGCGCGTGGCAATTGCAGGCTGTCGGCGGCCTTGGCAAACCCGCCCAATTCAACAATCCGAGTGAACACGCGCATGGCGTTAAAACGATCCAATAAAATGCTCCCGTGGGGAATTGTTTAGATATTACGAACAGTGATAGCACTTTTAGCGGGTTTATCTGCGTTTTTTCAAGGGTAACAATGGGCCCCTCATCACAAGGAGCTTCCCTATGCACACTCGACAACTCGGTAAAAACGGCCCGCATGTGTCCGCCATCGGCCTTGGCTGCATGGGCATGACCGATTTCTACACGCCCGGCACCGATACCACCGAAGCCACCGCAACCTTGCACCGCGCCCTGGAGTTGGGCGTCAACTTTCTCGATACCGCGGACATGTACGGCCCGCACACCAATGAGCAACTGATCGGCAAGGCTATTGCCGGCAAGCGCGACCAAGTGTTCCTGGCCAGTAAATTCGGGATTGTGCGCGACCCTGCCAACCCCGTAGTGCGCGGGGTGAATGGCCGGCCCGAGTATATCCGCAACGCCATCGACGGCACCTTGCAACGCCTGGGGGTGGATACGCTGGACCTGTACTACCAGCACCGTATCGACCCCGACGTGGCCATCGAAGAAACGGTCGGCGCCATGGCCGACCTGGTGAAACAGGGCAAAGTGCGCTATCTGGGCCTGAGCGAGGCGTCCGCCGCTACTCTGGAACGGGCGCATAAGGTCCATCCCATCAGCGCCCTGCAAAGTGAATATTCGCTGTGGAGCCGCGACCAGCAAGACAATGGTTGCCTCGCCGCCTGCCAGCGCCTGGGCATCGCGTTTGTGCCGTACAGCCCGTTGGGCCGAGGTTTTCTCACCGGCGCCTTGAAGAGCCCGGATGATTTCGGCGCCGATGATTACCGACGCTTCAGCCCGCGCTTTCAGGGGGAGAACTTTGCGAAAAACCTGCTGCTGGTAGAACAGGTCAAGAGCCTGGCGGCAGACAAAGGTGTCACGGCCGGGCAACTGGCGCTGGCCTGGGTATTGGCCCAAGGCGATTACATCATCCCGATTCCCGGCACCAAGCGGCGCACCTATCTGCAAGAGAATGTGGAGGCGCTGTCGATTTCTCTCAGCGCTGACGAACTGGCTGCGCTGGATGCGATCTTCCCTGCCAATGCAACCGCAGGCCTGCGTTACCCCAAGGAAGTGCTGGCCATGCTGGATATCTAGCGTCTGCTGGAACCCCTTGTGGGGGCCGTTCTCAGCGGGATTGATCAACGGTCTGCCGACTCCCGTGCAAAGCATGGGAGTCAGACTATTCTCACAACTCCTAGTGTAAAAACCGCCACACAGGAGGTGTGTCATGCACGCGACTGAGCATTCGGTCCGCTTGGAGCAGATCAGTCAGGAACGCTTCATCCAGGCGCCGATCGAGGCGGTTTATGACTATGTGACCCAGCCCGACCGCTGGCACGAGTGGCACCCCACCTCCCTCAGCGCCGACACCGGCACCACCGGCTCATTACCGGTCGGCACGCGCTTTACCGAAATCATCGACCTGCTGGGCATACGCGTCCCCATGAGTTACCGCGTACAAATCGCCCGCCGCCCCAGCGAGTTCAAGACCGTGTTCACCTCCCTGGCGGTTGACGGTTGCATCCATTACTGCTTGCGCGCTCATCAGGGCGGCACCCTGTTCAAACGGGTGCTGACTTACGAGACTGAACTGCAACTGGCGTCTTTGCATGAGCGCATGGTCGCGTTGTCGTCAATTGCGTTGGACCGGCTCAAGCAGCGGCTGGACAATCCGGGGTTCGTATAATTTAGAAACATTACCACGACGTCACATTGCAAACATGCCGGCAAAAGCAGGGAGAATGCCCGGCTTATTGCCGCGCCTTCAGTGAGACCCACGATGAAAACCCCATTGCGACTGGCCCTGCTCAGTGCCCTGTTTACCACCACGCTGGCCCAGGCCGCCGAACTGATCCCCATCGATGTACACCGCGACGCCAACTGCGGCTGCTGCAAGAAGTGGATCAGCCACTTGGAGAGCAACGGTTTCAAGGTCAACGACCACGTTGAAGCCGACATGAGCGCGGTGAAACAACGCTTGGGCGTGGCGCCACGCCTTGGCTCCTGCCACACCGCGGTGATCGACGGCAAGTTCGTCGAAGGCCACGTACCCGCCGAGCAGGTCCTGGCTCTGCGCAAGCGCAACGACCTGCTGGGCCTTGCCGCACCGGGCATGCCATTGGGCTCGCCAGGCATGGAAGTAGACGGACGCAGCGAGGCGTATCAAATCATTGGCCTGACCCGCGACGGCGAAGACGTGGTGGTAGCGGACTACCCGGCTCACTGACCGGTGTTGATGGGGTACCTGGGGCTGTTCGGCGCGGCATTTGGCGCCGCGACGTTATTGCCCCTGCAGTCGGAAGCTGTGCTGGTCGGCCTGCTGCTCAGCGGGCATTACAACCTTTGGCTGCTGCTGGGCATCGCCACCCTGGGTAATGTGCTGGGCTCGCTGGTCAATTGGCTGCTGGGGCGCTCGGTCGAGCGCTTCAAAGAGCGACGCTGGTTCCCGGTGAGCGCCAATCAGCTGGACAAGGCTCGCAGCCATTACGCACGCTGGGGGCACTGGACGTTGTTGCTCAGTTGGGTGCCAGTCATTGGTGATCCGCTGACGTTGGTGGCTGGGGTGATGCGTGAGCCGTTGTGGCGTTTTCTACTGCTGGTAACCCTGGCGAAAAGCCTGCGCTATGGCGTAATCGCAGCGCTGACGTTGCAGTGGGCGTTAATCCCCCGTTAATCGCGGGCAAAGAGCATCCGGGCATCTGTCTCGGAGCCAAAACCCATGCCTTTTATCCGTACATTATGCGTAGCCGGTTTGTTTTCGGTCAGCGCGGCGCCCGTGTTAGCTGACACCTACGGCCCTGAGTTGCAGGGCTTTGCATACCCCTACCCTTTGAATCATTTTGCCTTCCAATCCCAGGGCAAATCCCTGCAAATGGGCTACATGGACGTCCCCGCCACCGGCACTCCAAACGGCCGCAGCGTGGTGCTGATGCACGGCAAGAATTTTTGCGGCGCTACCTGGGAGGGTTCGATCAAGGCGCTCAGTGACGCCGGTTACCGCGTCATCGCCCCGGACCAGATTGGTTTTTGCACCTCCAGCAAGCCCGACCACTACCAGTACAGCTTCCAGCAACTGGCGACCAACACCCATCAACTGCTGGAAAAGCTCGGCATTCAAAAGGCCACGGTGATCGGCCATTCCACCGGCGGCATGCTCGCCACACGCTATGCGCTGATGTACCCCCAGCAAACCGAACAGTTGGGGCTTGTGAACCCCATTGGCCTGGAAGACTGGAAAGCCCTCGGCGTGCCCTACCAGAGCGTCGACCAGTGGTACCAGCGCGAGCTGAAACTGAGCGCCGACGGTGTACGCAATTACGAGCGAAACACCTATTACGTTGGGCGCTGGAAACCCGAGTACGAGCGCTGGGTAGACATGCTCGCCGGCCTGAACCAAGGCCCGGGGCATCTTCAGGTTGCCTGGAACTCGGCGCTGATTTACGACATGATCTTCACCCAACCGGTGTACTACGAGTTCAAGGACTTGCAGGTGCCCACCCTGCTGCTGATCGGCACCAGCGACACTACCGCCATCGGCAAAGATGTGGCGCCGGCGGCGGTCAAGGCCAAAATTGGTCATTACGAGGTACTGGGCAAGCAGGTGGCCAAGCTGATTCCCCGCGCCACGTTGGTGGAGTTCCCCGGCCTGGGCCATGCGCCCCAGATGGAAGAGCCGGAACAGTTTCATAAAGCCCTGTTGCACGGGTTGAACGCCCTTTAATTGCCACTTTTCGAGGCCCGCGTGCATGTCGATACAGATCGCAGTGATGGATGATTGGCAAAACGTGGCCAGCGACGTGGCAGATTGGTCGGCGCTGGACAGCGTGGGCAAGGTGCATTTTCTCCACGACTACCCCGCCGATACCGCCACCATGACTGAGCGCTTGAAAGGGTTCGAGGTGATTTGCCTCATGCGCGAACGCTCAACCTTTGACAAAGCGCTGCTGCAAGGGCTGCCCCAGCTCAAATTGCTGGTGACCGGCGGCATGCGCAATGCCGCCATCGACCTTCCCGCAGCCAAGGCCCTGGGCATCCAGGTGTGCGGCACCGACAGCTATAAACACGCCGCACCGGAACTGACCTGGGCCTTGATCATGGCCTCTACACGTAACCTGCTCGCCGAAGCCAACTCGCTGCGCGGGGGCGGATGGCAGGTCGGCCTGGGCGGCGACCTGCACGGCAAGACATTGGGCGTCCTGGGGCTGGGCAGCATTGGCCAGAAAGTCGCAAGGTTTGCCCAGGTGTTTGGCATGCGGGTGATTGCTTGGAGTGAAAACCTCACGCCGGAGCGCGCGGCTGAATCGGGGGTGACCTGGGTCAGCAAGCGCGAGCTGTTTGAGCAGGCGGATATTCTGACCATCCATCTGGTGCTCAGCGAGCGCAGCCGTGGTCTGGTGGATGCGCAAGCGTTGGGCTGGATGAAGCCCACAGCGCACCTGGTAAATACCGCACGCGGGCCGATTGTGGATGAGCAGGCACTGCTGCAAGCATTGCGCAGCGGACGCCTGGCCGGGGCGGCGCTGGATGTGTTTGCCGAGGAACCGCTGCCGGCTGACCACCCGTTTCGCCGCTTGCCCAATGTGCTCGCAACGCCACACGTGGGGTATGTGAGCGAGCAGAATTACCGGCAGTTCTATCAGCAGATGATCGAAGATATCCAAGCCTGGGCCAAGGGTGTGCCCATTCGCGGGCTCGCCTGACGCACCATTAAAGTGCGCCCCCCCCCCTGTGGCGAGGGAGCTTGCTCCCGCTGGAGTGCGCAGCGCTNTCCCGAAATTTTGGGGCCGCTGCGCGTCCCAGCGGGAGCAAGCTCCCTCGCCACAGGGGCATATCGTTAAAAGTTTTTTGTCCTACAAAATCTGCATGAAAACCCAGCAGGCGCTGGGATCTGTCCTAGACTCATGACCGATGGGTCCGTTCCAAAACAAAAACCCCGCAAAAAATCTAAACTTTCGAAACCTGCCGCTGGTCAAGTTTTAGGTAAGGGCGAGCACGCGCGCTTCAGGCCGAATGCCCGCTCATCCAATCTTTTTAAGCCGACGTTGCAACTGGCATACGCCTTGCCAGCTTGTATAGCGCTTGTGTGCCTGGCCGCAGGATGCGGTCACTCGGAGCCGATGGCAGCGGGCCATTAGCCAACCAACAGATGGGAGTGCATTATGATCAGTGCCGCAGTAGATACTCAGGGAGAGCGTTTTAGTCAGCCGGCAGGAGGGCCAAAGTCTTTGGCCGACCTGCCCAACACTGTGCGGCCGGTCGTGAGTCAGAATCCGAATCGAAAGAAAGTCTTGTTTGTCACTTCCGAGTTCGCGGACCTGGTGAAAACCGGCGGCCTGGGCGACGTCTCCGCGGCCCTGCCCCGCGCCATGGCGCACCTGCATGACGTGAGGGTGCTGATTCCGGGTTACCCGCAAGTGATGGAAAGCGATAACCCGATTCATATCGTCGGTGAACTGGGTGGCCATGCCGCGTTGCCCCCGTGCAAGATCGGGCGCATGGACCTCAAGGACGGCCTGGTCATCTATGTGCTGATCTGCCCCGAACTGTATGAGCGCGAAGGCACGCCCTACGGCGCCAACAACGGCCGCGACTGGCCGGACAACCATATTCGCTTCGCCCGCCTGGGCTTGGCTGCCGCGGACATTGCCGCCAACCTTGCACAAATCCACTGGTGCCCAGACCTGGTGCACGCCCACGACTGGCCTGCGGGCCTGGCCCCCGCGTATATGCACTGGCGTGGTTCACGTACACCAACCCTGTTCACCATTCATAACCTGGCCTACCAGGGCGTGGTCAGCCTGGCCTCGACGCCCGAACTGGGCATTCCACCCCACGCCCTGCAACAGGAAGGCATGGAGTTCTACGGCAAGATGTCGTTTCTCAAGGCGGGCATGGCGTATTCCAGCCATATCACCACCGTGAGCGCCACCTACGCCCAGGAGATCACCACCCCGGAATTCGGTTGTGGCCTGGATGGCTTCCTCGCCAGCAAGACCCAGCAAGGCCTGCTCAGCGGCATTCCCAACGGCATCGATGAGAGCTGGGAAACCTCCACCGACCCACACCTGACCCACAACTTCAATATCGGCGATTGGGAAGGCAAAGCCATCAACGCCGCCCACGTGCGCGAGCTGTTTGAGCTGCAGCCATCCAGTGGTCCGCTGTTTGCTGTGGTCTCGCGCCTGGTCTACCAGAAAGGCCTGGACCTCACCGAAGCCGTCGCCGGTTTCATCGTCGAAAACGGCGGCCAGATTGCGATCATCGGCCGTGGCGAGCCGGAAGAAGAACAGGCCATGCGTGAATTGGCGCTGCGCTTCCCGGGTCAGGTGGGGGTGCGCATCGGCTTCAACGAGACCGATGCCCGCCGCATGTTCGCCGGCAGCGATTTTCTGCTGATGCCGTCGCGCTATGAACCCTGCGGCCTGAGCCAGATGTATGCGCAACGCTTCGGCTCGTTGCCGGTGGCGCGTAACACCGGCGGGCTGGCGGACACCATTGAGGATGGCGTCACCGGGTTCCTGTTCAATGAATCCACGGTGCAAAGCTACGAAGAGGCGCTGCGCCGCGCCTTCAAGGTGTTCGCCTTCCCCGGTCTGCTCAATGCCATGCGCAGCCGTGCCATGACCCAGCCGTTCAACTGGTGCCAGGCCGTGGAACCCTACGCCGAACTCTACGAACAACTGGTGGCCAAGGCTCTGGGGAAATCGAACAAGTAGCGACTGGAACAACTAAGGGAGGTCTTCATAGATGCCGTCAAGGACTCTGGAAACCTGGCCCCACGGCGCAATCATGCTGGACGCGCACCGCACGCGCTTTGCGTTATGGGCGCCAGACGCATTTTATGTCAGCGTTGAATTGGAACAGGGTAAAACCATCGTCATGCTGCCCCAGGCCGGTGGTTGGTTTGAAGTCGAAATCGCGTGCCCTGCCGGCACGCTTTACCGTTTTAACATCGATGGCGAAAACACAGTGCCCGACCCCGCCTCCAGGGCCCAGGCGCTGGACGTGCATGGGTGGAGCCGAGTAGTCGACCCCCTCGCCTATGAATGGCGCCACAGCCAGTGGCAGGGTCGCCCGTGGCACACGGCGGTGATTTACGAGCTCCATGTCGGCGCCATGGGCGGCTACGCTGCCGTCGAGAAACACCTGGCACGCCTGGCCGAACTAGGCGTCACCGCGATTGAATTGATGCCTTTGGCGCAATTTTCCGGCGAACGCAATTGGGGCTATGACGGCGTGCTGCCCTATGCGCCCCACGCCACCTACGGCACTCCCGAGCAACTCAAGCAGCTGATCGACAGTGCCCACGGCCACGGTTTGGCCGTGATCCTCGATGTGGTCTACAACCACTTCGGCCCCGACGGCAATTACCTGGGCCAGTATGCCCAGGGGTTCTTCCAGGAGGACGTGCACACACCCTGGGGCGCCGGCATTGATTTCGAGCGCCGTGAAGTGCGGGATTTCTTCCTCGATAACGCCTTGATGTGGCTGCTCGAATACCGCTTCGACGGCCTGCGCCTGGATGCCGTGCACGCTATCGACAACCCTGGGTTTCTGCAGGAACTGGCACAACGGGTACGCCAGCAGGTAGACGGCGGGCGCCACGTGTGGCTGATGCTGGAAAACGAACTGAACCAGGCCAGCCTGTTGCAGCACGATTTCGACGCCCAATGGAATGACGACTTTCATAACGTGCTGCACGTGCTGCTCACCGGTGAAACCGACGCCTACTACAGCGACTTTGCCGAGCAGCCTACCGCCAAGCTGGCGCGCTGCCTGGCCGAGGGGTTCATCTACCAGGGCGAGACGACACGCCATGGCCAAGCTCGCGGCGAACCCAGTGCGGATCTGCCCCCCAGCGCCTTCGTCGCGTTCCTGCAGAACCACGACCAGGTCGGCAACCGCGCCCTCGGCGAACGCCTGCACCAGCTGTGTTCGCCCCAGGCACTGAGCGCCGCGACCGTCCTACTGTTGCTGTGCCCCATGATCCCGATGTTGTTCATGGGCGACGAGGTGAATGCCGCCGAGCCGTTCCTGTTTTTCACCGACCATCATGGCGAACTGGCCGAGGCGGTGCGTGAAGGTCGGCGCAATGAATTTGCCGACTTCGCGGCGTTTCACGACCCCGAGCAACGCCAGCGCATCCCCGACCCCAACGCGCTGCAAACCTTTTTACAGTCGGTGCCCTCTTTCGTCGAGAACGACCACACCCAGCTCTACCGCCACCTGCTGAGCCTGCGTCACGTGCACGTGGTGCCGCACTTGCCCGGCACCGTCGCCCTGGGCGCGCACGTGCTGGCTGACCATGCCGTCACCGCGCGCTGGCGCCTGGGCAACGGCCGTGTGCTGCAGATCGACCTGAACCTGAGTGAACAGCCCCTGGATCATCCGGCACCCCACCCGATTATTTTCCAAACGCCTGCCCCGCAAGGTGCGCACTTACCGCCCTTGAGCGCACGCGTTTGCTTATCCCCTGTTGGAGACATTCTTTGAGCGAAGCGAACCTGGAAATTCTCGCCAGCCGCGCGGGCCTGGCCGTCGATTGGATCGATGCCAACGGTCGCCCGCAACATGTGAAGCCTGATGCCCTGCGCGCCGTCCTCAAAGGGCTGGGGCACCCGGCCGACAGCGATGCCGAGATCGACGCGAGCCTGCTGCAACTTGAGCAGGCGCAGCAGGACCGGCACCTGCCGCCCTTGATGACCACCGACAGCGGTGCGGGCCTGGACCTGGCACGCTATTTCGCCCCGGACACCCCGTGTCGCGTCAACCTGGAAGGCGGCGAAACCCTGGAGCTGCGCCTGGACGGCGAGGCCGTATTGCCCGGCGTGATTGCCCTCGGCTATCACCAGGTGCATATCGACGGGCAAACCTTCACCCTGGCCGTCGCGCCCAGCCACTGCTATAGCGTGGCCGACGAGGTCGACAGCCAACCCGCTCGCGCCTGGGGCCTGAGCGCCCAACTCTATGCCTTGCGCCGCCTCGGCGATGGCGGTTTTGGCGACACCCTTGCCCTGGAGCACCTGGTGCGTTCCGCCGCCGAACGCGGCGCCGACGCCGTGGCAATCAGCCCGATGCACGCGATGTTCAGCGCCGACACTGAGCGATTCAGCCCCTATTCACCCTCCAGCCGCCTGTTTCTCAACAGCCTGTATGCTTCGCCGGCGTGCATCCTTGGTGAACGTGAAGTGCGCAACGCCATCGAAGCGGCCGGGTTGGCTGACGAGTTGCATGCCCTGGAACAGCTCCCGCTGATCGACTGGCCGGCCGCCGCCAAGGCCAAGCAACGCCTGCTGCGCACACTGTATGAAGACTTTCGCCACGGCGCGCATCCCCAGCATGCCGACTTTCAAAGCTTCCGCCAGGCCGGCGGCGAAGCCCTGGAAAACCACTGCCGCTTCGAAGCCATACAGGCCAAGCGTGCTGCCGCGGGTGAGGACCTGGACTGGCGCCAATGGCCCGAAGCCTGGCGTACGCCACAGAGCCCGGCCCTGGCGCAGTTCGCTGAGGACAACCGCGACGAAATCGGCTATTTCGCCTTCACCCAATGGCTGATTGCCCGCAGCCTTGAGCGCGCACAACAGGCCGCCCGTGGCAGCGGCATGGGCATCGGCCTGATCGCCGACCTGGCGGTGGGCGCCGACGGCGGCGGCAGCCAGGCCTGGAGTCGCCAGGATGAACTGCTGGCCGACCTCACCGTCGGCGCGCCACCGGACATTCTCAACCGCGCAGGCCAAGGCTGGGGCATCTCTGCCTTTTCCCCTGACGGCCTCAAGCGCAATGGCTATCGCGCCTTTATCGAAATGCTGCGGGCCAACTTCGCCCATGCCGGCGGCTTGCGCATCGACCACGTGATGGGCCTGCAACGCCTGTGGGTGATCCCTCTGGGCGCGTCCCCCCGTGAAGGTGCCTACTTGTATTACCCGGTGGACGACCTGCTGCGTTTGCTCGCCCTGGAATCGCACCGCCACCAGGCCATCGTCCTCGGTGAAGACCTGGGCACCGTGCCCGAAGGCCTGCGCGAAAAGCTCAGCGCCCGTTCGATCCTGGGCATGCGTGTGCTGCTGTTCGAACAGAACCATGACGGCCAGTTCAAGCCCATCCTCGATTGGCCCGACAACGCCTTGGCCACCACCAGTACCCACGACTTGCCGACCCTCAATGGCTGGTGGCACAGCCGCGATATCGAATGGAATATCCAGCTGGGCCTGATCGATGCGCCCACCGTAGACCAATGGAGCGAACACCGCCTGCGCGAACGCCAGGCACTGCGCCAAGCCTTGAGTCAGGACCCGCAGAACTTCATCGATGAGATCCGCAACGACACCGACCATATGATCGACGCCAGCGTGCGCTACCTGGGCCATACCCGTGCGCCACTGGTGTTGTTGCCCCTGGAAGATGCATTGGGCATCGAGGAGCAAGCCAACCTGCCGGGCACCCTCGACACCCACCCCAATTGGCGCCGACGCTTGCCCGGCGAAGCCGCCAGCCTGCTCGACAATGACAGCGCCGCGCGTCGCCTCGAACTGCTGGCCGTGGCGCGCAACCAAGCCTATGAGCGTGACCGATGAACGCACTGCCCCTGCGCGCTACCCAGCGCCTGCAATTTCATAAAGGTTTTACCCTCGATGACGCGGTGCCACTGGTGCCGTACTTTGCCCAACTGGGCATCAGCCACCTGTATGCTTCACCACTGTTAAGCGCCCGCGCCGGCTCCATGCACGGCTACGATGTGGTCGACCCGACCCGCGTCAACCCGGAACTGGGGGGCGAAGCGGCGTTGCGTCGCCTGGTCGCCGCGCTGCGTGAGCACGACATGGGTTTGATCCTCGATATCGTCTCCAACCATATGGCCGTGGGCGGCGCGGATAACCCTTGGTGGCTGGACCTGCTGGAATGGGGCCGCCTGAGTCCCTATAGCGAGTTCTTCGACATCCAGTGGCACTCCCCCGACCCGCTGCTCAAGGGCCAGTTGCTGATGCCCTTCCTCGGCAGCGATTACGGCGAAGCCTTGCAGAACGGCACGCTGGCGCTCAAGTTCGATGCCGCCCAGGGGAGTTTCTACGTCGAGCATTACGAACACCGTTTTCCGATTTGCCCCAGGGACTACGGCTTGATTCTGGGTAGCGACGAGTTACTCAAATCGCTGGCCGAGCGTTTCGCCGCCCTCGCCTATCAGCACGACGCCTACGCCGAGGCCACCGAGCTCAAACAAGCCCTGGCCGAACGCTCCAGCGAGCTGCGACCCGCTATTGAACAACGCCTGACCGCATTCGACAGTCGCCAGCCCGAGGGTTTCGAGCGCCTGCATCACCTGCTCGAACAGCAGACCTATCGCTTGGCCAGTTGGCGCACAGCCGCAGACGATATCAACTGGCGGCGCTTCTTCGACGTCAATGAGCTGGGCGGCCTGCGGGTCGAACGCGCGGCGGTGTTCGAAGCCACCCATGGCAAGATTTTCGAGCTGATCAGCGCGGGGCTGGTCGACGGGCTGCGCATCGACCATATCGATGGCCTGGCTGACCCGCGTGGCTATTGCCGCAAATTGCGCCGCCGCGTAGACGCGCTGTCACCCCAGCGCCACTTGCCCATCTTTGTCGAAAAGATCCTTGGCGAAGGTGAAACCCTGCGTGAAGACTGGCAGGTAGATGGCACCACCGGCTACGAGTTCATGAACCAGTTGTCATTGCTGCAACACCATCCCGAAGGTTTTGCACCGCTGGCCGAAATGTGGACGCGTCACAGCGAGCGGCCCTCAGCCTTCGGCGAAGAAGCGCGGCTGGCGCGCCAGCAGATCCTCAATGGTTCGTTGGGCGGCGACTTCGAAAGCGTAGCCCAGGCGCTGCTGCAAGTGGCCCGCGATGACGTGATGACCCGCGACCTGACCCTGGGTGCCATCCGCCGGGCCTTGCAGGAACTGATCGTGCATTTCCCGGTGTACCGCACCTATATCAGCGCCAAGGGTCGCAGTGCGGCCGACGACAAGGTGTTCCAGCATGCCATGGAGGGTGCACGCAGTACCCTCAACGAAGGCGACTGGCCGGTGCTCGACCACCTGGAGCAATGGTTGGGTGGCCAGCCCTGGCGCAATCGCCCGGTAGGCCGCGCGCGCAAGATGCTCAAGCATGCCTGCGTGCGCTTCCAGCAACTGACCTCGCCCGCCGCCGCCAAGGCTGTGGAAGACACCGCGTTCTACCGTTCGGCGGTGTTGTTGTCGCGCAACGATGTGGGCTTCAGTACCGAGCAATTCAGTGCGCCGTTGGCAGATTTCCATGCGGCCAATCAACAGCGCCTGAAGACCTTTCCCGGCAACCTGCTGGCCACCGCCACCCACGACCACAAACGCGGCGAAGACACCCGTGCGCGCCTGGCGGTGCTCAGCGAGTGCGCCCCCTGGTATGCCGAACAGGTCGAGCACTGGCGTCGTCTGGCCGAGCCCTTGCGCGAGAGCGCCGATAGCCCCTCGGCGGGTGATGAGCTGATTCTCTATCAAGTGCTGCTGGGCAGTTGGCCGCTGGAGCCCAACCCCGATCTGGAGGCGTACCAGCAACGCCTGTGGCAGTGGCAGCAAAAAGCCCTGCGCGAGGCCAAGTTGCAGAGCAGTTGGAGCGCGCCCAACGAGGCTTACGAACAGGCGGTGGAAGCGTTCCTCAAGCGCTTGCTGCTCAGTGAGGCCGGTGCGCCGCTACGCAGTGCGTTGGACAGTGCTGCGCAGGCCATCGCCCCCGCCGGCGCCCTGAATGGGCTGGCGCAAACCTTGCTTCATCTGACCGTGCCGGGTGTGCCGGATATTTACCAGGGCGATGAGTTCTGGGACTTCAGCCTGGTCGACCCCGACAACCGGCGCCCGGTGGACTTCGCTGCGCGGCAACGTGCATTGCAGGCACCACCGGACATCGGCGAACTGTTGTTCAACTGGCGCGACGGGCGTATCAAACAGGCAGTGATCGCCCAGGTACTGGGCCTGCGTAAAGCCTGCCCCGAGCTGCTGCGCCATGGCAGCTATACGCCTTTGGAAGTGGTGGGCCAGCACGCTGAGCGCGTGGTTGCGTTCTACCGTGAACATCAAGGCAAGCAGTTACTGGTGGTGGTGCCGCGCTGGTCTTATCCGTTGCTTGAAAACGGGATGTTTCCCCAGATCAATGCGCAGGTTTGGGGCGATACTCGGGTGAAATTACCGTTCGCCGCCCCTGCACAAAACTGGAAGGGACTTTTTCAAACGGCCGTAGTCACACCCAACAAGGAGCTGTTGATCAGCGCTGCCCTGGGGGATCTCCCGGTCAATGTCTTTATCAATCCTGATAATCAAGAAAGCTGAAAATTTTCTGTGAGGAGTTTGTGATGAGTAAAGAAGACAAACGCATTCGCGAACTGGCGCATCAGATCTGGGAGTCTGAAGGCAAGCCCGATGGCGCCCACGATCGCCACTGGGAGATGGCGCGCAAGCTGGCGGAAGCCGAGGCGCTGACGCCGAGCAAGCCTAAACCGGCCGCCAAGCCGAAAACCGCGCCCAAGGCTGCGGCAAAGCCCAAACCTGCTGCGCCTGCCGCCGCCAAACCTGCGGCGAAGAAACCCGCCGCCCCGAAGAAGCCCAAACCGCCCGCCCCATGATTTCTCGGGCCTGCAGCACGCATTGCGCGCTGCAGGCCCTTTTCCGTCCAAGCCATGCGCTGAAGCACCGTCAGTACGGCGGCGTTCGGCCCGAAAAAAGACCTTTTGCAGGAGCAACTCGATGAGCAAACCCGACAACACCACAGCGACGCCGGTTCATGAGCCGTCGCGGATCCGTGAAGGTTTGCCCTTCCCCCTCGGCGCCACCTGGGATGGCCTGGGTGTGAATTTTGCGCTGTTTTCCGCCAACGCCACCAAGGTGGAGCTGTGCCTGTTTGACGATACCGGCGAGGTCGAGCTGGAACGCATCGAACTGCCCGAATACACCGACGAGATTTTTCATGGTTACCTGCCCGATGCCCACCCCGGGCTGATTTACGGCTACCGTGTCTACGGCCCCTATGACCCGGCCAATGGTCATCGCTTCAACCACAACAAGCTGCTGATTGACCCCTACGCCAAGCAACTGGTGGGCGAACTCAAATGGTCCGAAGCGCTGTTTGGCTACACCATCGGCCACCCGGACGACGACCTCAGTTTCGATGAACGCGACAGTGCGCCCTTCGTGCCCAAGTGCAAGGTCATCGACCCGGCGCACACCTGGGGCAACGACCAACCGGTACGAGTGCCGTGGGACCGCACGATCATCTACGAAACCCACCTGCGCGGCATCAGCATGCGCCATCCTTCGGTTGGCGAGTCGGTGCGGGGCACCTGCGCCGGCCTGATGGAAGATGACGTGCTCAAGCATATCCGCCAGTTGGGCATTTCCTCGGTCGAGCTGCTGCCCGTGCACGCCTTCGTCAACGACCAGCATCTGCTGGAAAAAGGCATGACCAACTACTGGGGCTACAACAGCATCGCGTTCTTCGCCCCCGACCCGCGCTACCTGGCCAGCGGCAAGATCGCCGAATTCAAGGAGATGGTCGCGCACCTGCATGAGCAGAAGCTGGAAGTGATTCTGGACGTGGTCTACAACCACACCGCCGAAGGCAACGAGCGCGGCCCGACCCTGTCGATGCGCGGCATCGACAACGCCTCCTACTATCGCCTTATGCCCGACGACAAGCGCTTCTACATCAACGATTCCGGCACCGGCAACACCCTGGATCTGAGCCACCCGTGCGTGCTGCAAATGGTCACCGACTCCCTGCGTTACTGGGCCACCGAGATGCACGTGGACGGCTTCCGCTTCGACCTGGCGACCATCCTCGGGCGCTACCGCGACGGGTTCGATGAGCGCCACAGTTTCCTCGTGGCGTGCCGCCAGGACCCGGTACTGCGCCAGTTGAAACTCATCGCCGAACCCTGGGACTGCGGCCCCGGTGGCTACCAAGTGGGCAACTTCCCACCAGGCTGGGTGGAATGGAACGACCGCTTCCGCGACACCGTGCGTGCTTTCTGGAAAGGCGACGACGGCCAACTCGCAGACTTCGCCGGGCGCATGACCGCCTCGGGCGAGATGTTCAATCACCGCGGGCGCAGGCCGTACAGCTCGGTGAACTTCATCACCGCCCACGACGGCTTCACCCTGCACGACCTGGTGTCGTACAACGACAAACACAACGAGGCCAACGACGAGAACAACCAGGACGGCAGCAATAACAACCTGTCCTGGAACCACGGCGTCGAAGGCCCTACCGACGACCCGGAGATCAACGCGCTGCGCCTGCGCCAGATGCGCAACTTCTTCGCCACTTTGCTGCTGGCCCAGGGCACGCCAATGATCGTCGCCGGGGACGAGTTCGCTCGCACTCAGCACGGCAACAACAACGCCTATTGCCAGGACAGCGAGATCGGCTGGGTCAACTGGGATCTGGACGATGACGGCAAGGCCCTGCTCAAGTTCGTCAAGCGCCTGATCAAGCTGCGTCTGGCGTACCCGATCCTGCGGCGTGGGCGCTTCCTGGTGGGCGACTACAACGAAGACATCGGCGTGAAGGACGTCACCTGGCTCGCGCCGGATGGCAACGAAATGACTACCGAGCAATGGGAAGACAGCCAGGGCCGCTGCCTGGGCATGTTGATGGATGGCCGCGCCCAGGAAACCGGGATTCGTCGTGCCGGGGCCGACGCCACGTTGCTGCTGGTGGTCAACGCCCATCACGACCTGGTCAATTTCCGCCTGCCGCCGGTGCCGGAGGGCGAGTTCTGGACGTGCCTGCTCGACACCAACGACCCGGCTGTGCGTGGCCAGGAACGCTTTGATTTCGAGCATGAGTACGCGGTCACCGCTCGCTCGCTGCTGCTGTTTGAACTGCAGCACGAAGGCGAGGTGTGAAATGGCGTTGCACGGTTTCCTTCAGGGCTACCGGGGCTATGCCGACACGCAAGCCCTGGGTAATGCCCTGAGGGCCCTTCAGGAAGAAGGCCTTGATCAACTGCCGTTACCGGGCAGCGGCCAGACTCTGTCCCGCTTGAGCCAATTGGCCCAGGTGGCCGGGCATGACCTGCGCCTGTGCAAGTTGTTCGAAGGCCATACCGATGCCCTGGCGATCATTGCCGAACTCGACAGCCCCTTGCCGCCGCTGGGCAGCACCTGGGGCATGTGGGCGGCCGAGCCGCCGACTGCCAAGGTGCGTGTGCGTCGCGACGGACAGCGGCTGCTCGTCGAGGGGCGCAAGGCCTGGTGTTCCGGTGCGGCGGTGGTCAGCCATGGTTTGCTGACGGCCTGGGACGAAGAGGACCGCCAGCAATTGGTGGCCGTGGCGATGGATCAACCGGGCATCACGGTGACGGATGAGGGTTGGAAGGCGGTGGGCATGGCGGCGACCGGTAGCGTCGACATCCTGTTCAGCGCCGCCAGGGGAATTGCCGTGGGCGGCCCGGGCGACTATCTGTCCCGTCCGGGCTTCTGGCACGGTGGGATCGGCATTGCCGCGTGCTGGTACGGCGCGGCGCAACGCCTGGGTGAAGTACTGCGCGCCCAGTGCGCCACACGTGCAGAGCCCCATGCGCTGGCCCACCTCGGCGCGGTCGACAGCGCCCTGAACAGCGCCGCCTGCGTGTTGCGCGCCAGCGCCGCGCAGATCGACCGCGAGCCTCGCGCTGATGCGCGGCAACTGGCGCAACAGACGCGTGCGTGTATCGAGGACACAGTCGAGCAGGTGATCCAGCATGTGGGCCGCGCGGTCGGCGCCGGGCCGTATTGCAAGGATCCGCACTTTGCCCAGTTGATGGCCGATTTACCGGTGTATGTGCGGCAAAGTCATGCCGAACGCGACTTGGCCGCCCTCGGTGAACAGGTCGCCGGCGAGCCCACAGGGAGATGGGCGCTATGAGGCCCAATCCGATTGTTGGCCAGGGCACGCCGTTGAGTCACTGGCAAAACAGCGCACGATTGGCCGAATTGCAGCACATCAGTGTGGCGCAGTTGGTGCCGCCAGGGCATCGAGCGGTGATAGTCGCCCCGCATCCGGATGACGAGGTGCTGGGCAGTGGTGGCCTGCTGCAAGGGCTGGCTGCGCTGGATCGCCCTATCCAGTTGATCTCCGTCACCGATGGCAGCGCCAGCCACCCGGGCTCCCGGCGCTGGCCGGTGGAGCGTCTGAGTGTGGTGCGTCCGCAGGAATCGGCCCAGGCCCTGCACCGCCTTGGCTTGCCGCTGCACAGTTTGAAATGGCTGCGCGGCGGGTTTGCCGATAGCCATGTGGCCGAGCGCGAAGCCCAGCTCTGCGAATTTATCCAGCGCCACCTCAAGCCTAACGATGTGGTGTTCGCCACGTGGTGCGAGGATGGGCATTGCGACCATGAGGCCGTGGGCCGCGCCAGCGCCAAGGCAGCCAAGGCCGTCGGTGCAGTGCTGTGTGAACTACCGGTGTGGACTTGGCACTGGGCCACCGCCGAAGACCACAAGGTGCCCTGGCATCGGGCGCGCAAGATTCCGCTGACCGCTGAGCAAGTGGCACGCAAACGCCATGCGATCCACGCCTTCGCCAGCCAGTTGGAGGGCGACCCGCAAATCGGTTTGCCTGCGGTGCTGGCGCCCTATGTGGTGGAGCGCTTGCTGCAACCTTTTGAGATGGTGTTCGTATGAGTGTGGCAACCCCCTACTTCGACCAGTTGTTTGCCGGCAATGACGACCCTTGGGCTTTTCGTCAGCGCTGGTACGAACAACGCAAGCGCGCCCTGACCTTGGCCGTGCTGACGCGGCCGCGCTATGCGTCGATATTCGAGCCGGGTTGTGCCAACGGTGAACTGAGTGCCGAGCTGGCCCCGCGTTGTGAACGCCTGCTGTGTTGCGACACTGCGACTGCGGCGGTACGGCTGGCACAAGCGCGGCTGGAGTGCTTTCCTCATGCCCGGGTGGAGCAGCGTCGCCTGCCGGAACAATGGCCCGGCGGGCAATTCGAGCTGATCGTATTGAGTGAGCTTTGTTATTACCTCGATGTAGGTGATTTTAATCGTCTGATCGATTGCGCACTCGCCGCCTTGACCGCTGACGGGCAAATCCTGGCCTGCCATTGGCGAGTGCCCATTGACGGTTGCCCGCAAACCGCCGAACAGGTGCACGCCGTGCTGCAACAGCGTCTGGGTGTTGCACCGTTGGTGCAGTACCAGGACCCGGATTTCCTGCTCGACCTGTGGAGCCTGGATGGCACCTCGGTCGCTCGCCATGAGGGTTTACGATGATCGGTATTCTGATCCCGGCACATAACGAAGAAGCCCTGTTGGATGATTGCCTGCGGGCTGCGCGGATCGCCGCCGACCACCCGGGCTTGCTGGGTGAAGCGGTACAGATTCTGGTAGTACTCGACAGTTGCAGCGATGCCAGCGCGGCGATTGCCCAGGCCCACCAGGTGCATTGCCTGCACGTGCAGGCGCGCAATGTCGGCCACGCCCGCGGCGTGGGTGCACGGTACTTGCTGGAGCAAGGCGCGCGGTGGATTTCCTGCACCGACGCCGACAGCCGTGTCGCCCCTGACTGGTTGGTGGCCCAACTGGCCCAAGGCTGCGACGCAGTGTGCGGCACAGTCACCGTGGACGCCTGGAGCGACGGCTTCGACCCGGCCGCGCAGATTCGTTATCAGCAGGCCTACCAGGCCCGCGATGGGCATCGGCATATTCATGGGGCCAACCTGGGCGTGAGTGCCCGCGCCTACGTAGAGGCCGGTGGGTTTGAACCACTGGAATGCCACGAGGATGTACAACTGGTACGTGAATTGGAGCGTTGCGGTGCCTCCATTGCCTGGAGCCATGCGCCGCAAGTGGTGACCAGTGCGCGACTGGATTGCCGGGCTGAGGGTGGGTTTGGTGATTACTTGAAGAGCTTGATGCGGGCTGGGTAAAACAGCTGACTGATCCAATATCCCCGTCGATTGGGGCGCCGTCATCGCAGGCAAGCCAGCTCCCACAGGGGGCTATGTTGCCCACAAAATCAGCGCCTGGCACAGATCTCTGTGGGAGCTGGCTTGCCTGCGATGACGTCAGCCCAGCGAACATCGCATCAAAGTTGTGCAGATACCCATGCCTGTCTATGCTCCTAACGCCTCGCATGGCATTCCTTGATTGGCATGCTGCGCACTCACCCAGCGGAGCCTGCGGTGAAGACAAGAGCGTCGTCTCGTCAACGGAGCACGACCCGGTATCAACCGACAAGGATGTGACACCCATGAAGCCTGCCTCCTTAAGCGAAGGCCGTCGCGGCCCCGTGCAAATCTGGAACAGTGCGCCGCAGTTGGCGCAAACACCCATCATCTCCCTGAACAGCCTGGTACCACCCGGTGCTCGCGTCGTGGTAATCGCACCTCATCCTGGCGATGAAGTGCTGGCATGCGGCGGTTTGCTGCAACTGCTCAGCACCCGCGAGCATCCGCTGCAATTGATCTCCATCACCGATGGCAGCGCCAGCCATCCCGGCTCTCAGGTATGGCCGGCCAGCCGCTTGAGTGTGGTGCGACCTCAGGAAAGTGCAGAGGCCCTGCGCCGATTGGGTATGCCCTTGCACAGCCTGAAATGGATTCGTGGCGGGTTTTGTGATGATGCATTGGCCGCCCGTGAACAGCCCATGAGCCAATTCATCGCGCGCTACCTGCAACCTGGCGATGTGGTGTTCACCACCTGGCGCAACGACGGCAATGACGACCACGACGCCGTCGGCCGCGCGAGTGCCAAGGCGTGCAGCCTGGTAGGTGCGCAACTGTATGAACTGCCGATCTGGGCCTGGCATTGGCCGGCCCGGGAAAGCGCGGTAATGCCCTGGCAACGTGCACGCAAGGTCCGCCTGGACACCTGGACCGTCGCGCGCAAGTTGCACGCCGCCCATGCCTACGCCAGCCAGTTGGTGGGTGACCCACAAATTGGCTTACCGCCGATGCTCGCGCAGATATTGCTGGAACGCATGCGCGAGCCCTACGAAATCCTGTTCATCTGAACACCACCCTGTAGGAGCGAGCTTGCTCGCGAAAAATCTCTACGATAACGCGTGCGTCTTGGAGAAACGCGGCGCCCATGAGTCTTTCGCGAGCAAGCTCGCTCCTACAGATTTTGGACTTTTCCCTACAGACTCAATCTGTCAGACTGATGCGAATAATTATCAACAGATTTACTATTCGCCACGGAAGGCACTTGGGGAGCCCTACTTTCATGTCTGTGCAACAACGCGGCGGCAACGTTTTTACACCCCGTCTGATGGCAATCACTATCGCGCTAGCAACCTCCAATGCGGCCATTGCCGCCGACGCCGAAGCACCGGCCACCATCGAGCTGGGCGCTACCCAGGTCTCGGGCCAACAGCTTGGCGCAACCACCGAAGGCAGCGAGTCGTACACCACCGGCTCGATGAAGACCGCGACCAAACTGCCGCTGACCTTGCGCGAAACCCCGCAGGCCGTCACCGTGATCACGCGCCAGCGCATGGATGACCAGGCCATGACCAGCATCAACGACGTGGTCAACGCCACGCCGGGGCTGTTCCTCAATTACTCCAACGGCCCTGGGCGACAAGGCTTTACCGCACGCGGTTTCGATATCGACAACCTCATGTATGACGGTATCCCCAGCGGCTACAACGGTGCGTCGGTAGGCGCCCAGCCGAACCTGGCGATGTTCGATCGCGTCGAAGTGGTACGCGGCGCTACCGGCCTGGTGACCGGCGCAGGCAACCCTTCGGCCGCCATCAACCTGATCCGCAAGCGGCCACTGGATGAGCAGAAAGTCACGCTCACCGGCGCCGTCGGCAGCTGGGACGACTACCGTGGCGAGCTCGACGCCTCCAGCCCGCTCAATGACAGTGGCACCTGGCGCGGCCGTGTCGTCACCTCTTACCGCGATGCCAACAGTTTTATCGACAAGGCCGAGCAGGATCATGGCCTTTTCTATGCCGTCACCGAAGCCGACCTGAGCGAAGACACCACCCTGACCCTCGGTTACTCGAACCAGAAGGACAAGACCAACTACTTCTGGGGCGCTTCGATGGTCGGCCTGGATGGACGCCACCTGGGCCTGTCGCGCTCTTACAACCCAGGCACCGACTGGGAAAACAAGGACCAGGAAATCAACACCGTTTTCGCCGAGCTGCGCCAGCGCCTGGCCAACGACTGGAGCCTGCAGGTCAACGCCAACTATGCCGAACAGAACGCCTTGTTCTCCGGCTCCTACCAATCGCGCTGGACCAACGACACCCTCGCCCGCACGGTGTACCAGGCCAGCTACGATGAAAACCAGGCCGGGCTCGACGCCTTTGCCAGCGGCCCGTTCGAGGCGTTCGGCCGTACCCATGAACTGGTGGTGGGCGCCAGCAAGCGCATCTACGACATGACCACCCACAACTACAGCCCCTACGACCTCAACTGGCCGATCAATGCGGGCAAGCCGAACTTCACCCGCACCAACAACGTTCGCGAAGTCACCACCCAGGACGGTTTCTACCTGACCAGCCGCCTGAGCCTGGCCGACCCGCTGAAGCTGATCCTCGGCGCTCGCCTGGACTGGTACGACTACGACAACCGTGATGCCGCCGGCGACTACAAGGTCACCCGCAACCTCACCCGCTACGCCGGCCTGATCTACGACCTGGACGACCAGCATTCGGTATACGTGAGCTACAGCGACATCTTCACGCCGCAAAAAGAAAAGAGCACAGCCGGCACCCCACTCAAGCCCATCGTCGGTAAAAATTATGAGGTTGGCGTCAAAGGCGAATATTTTGGTGGCGCGCTGAATGCCAGCGTGGCGCTGTTCCGCGTCGACCAGGAAAACCGCGCCGTGGCCGTGGTGGTGCCCAACTGCCCGCAGGCGTCCTGTGCAGAAGCCTCGGGCGAAATCCGCAGCCAGGGTATCGACTTCGAACTGCAAGGCGCCTTGACCGAAAACTGGCAGGTCGGCGGCGGCTATACCTATGCGCGCACCCACACCATCAAGGACGACGCCAACCCGCAGAAGGTCAACAAGCAGTTCGATACCGACATCCCGGAGCACCTGTTCAAAGTGACCACACGCTACAACTTCCAGGGCCCGCTGGAAAAACTCCGGGTCGGCGGCAATATCTCCTGGCAGAGCCGCATGTACAACGACATCAAGCTAGCGGATGGCAGCAACTACCGGCTCCAGCAAGGCGGCTACGCCGTCACCGACTTGATGGCGGGCTACCGGGTCAATCAGCACCTGGACGTGCAGCTCAATGCCAACAACATCTTCGATCGCCACTACTACCAGTCCATCTCCAACTCAGTGACTTATGGTGGCGACTCCTATGGCAGCCCCCGCAATATGATGCTGACCGCCAAGTACAGCTTCTGAGCCTGATGCCCACCTCGGCTGCCCGCTCGGGCAGCCGTTCTTCAAGTCCCACGCCCACATGCCGATAACGCGTGGGTAACCGGCGACAATCCTGAATATCTGCTTCACTCCACAGCGATGCGCCTGTGTGGCACACCGCGTGCTTGCTTGACCTCGACGCCCCCCTCTCATGGAGTAAGAGTGAATGCCCGTCCGTTTTCAAGAGCACTATCGCAAGGCCGACCGCATCATGCTGGCATTGATCTGGCTGATGTTCCTGTTCTCCCTCGGCCTGGCGTTCTGGCACGATACCCTCATGCAGGCCGTGATCGTCGGTGGGGGCACCGGCGTGGTGCTCACGGCGCTGTATCGCGTCATCGGCGGCACCCGCGTGATGCGCTGTGCACTGGGCGCCGGCTTGATGGTGATGGCGGCGTTGCACATCAACCAGGCGCACGGAGTGATCGAATCCCACTTCGGCATTTTCGCGCTGTTGGCGGTGCTGACCTTCTACCGTGACTGGCTGCCGATTTTGGTGGCGGCACTGACCATCGCGGTGCATCACGTGGTGTTCCATGCCTTGCAGCACCAGGGTTTTCCTGTATTTGTGATGGAGCATCACGGCGGCTGGACGATGGTGTTCGTCCACGCCTTCTATGTGGTGATGGAGACCGTCGCCCTGCTCTACCTGGCCTTCCATAGCCAGGCCGAAGCGGTGGAGAGCCAGGAAATGCTGGAGAAGATGCTCGCCGTTACCTCGCAGTTCACGGTGGAAACCGCCCAAGGTGAAGGCAAGGCCCACGTATCCCTCGCCAAGCGGTTCGACCACTTCCTGCAGCAACTCACCCACCTGATCGACGGCGTCGCCCGCGACTCCCATGGCCTGGGCCAGCTCGGCCAGGAACTGGCCAGCGCGAGCGGCACCCTGGAAAAAGGCGCACGGCATCAACTGGCCCAGATCGGCGAAATGACCGGTTCGATGCAGCGCATGGAAGACGCCATGGGCCACATTACGGTGCAGGTCGAACAGGCAGTGGCACATGCAGGCCAGGCCAGCCAGCAGATTGTGCGCGGCCAGGAAAGCGTCGGCCGCGCCCAACATGAAATCAGCCAATTGGCCTCGCGCATCAACGGCACGGAGTCGACCGTGGAATCCCTGGCGGTGCAGGCAGAGCAAATCGGCTCGGTGCTGGAAGTGATCAGCAGCATCGCCAACCAGACCAACCTGCTGGCCCTCAACGCCGCCATCGAGGCTGCCCGCGCCGGCGAGCAAGGCCGTGGCTTTGCCGTGGTTGCCGATGAAGTGCGCAGCCTGGCCCAGCGCACCGCCCTCTCCACCCAGGAAATCAAGAGCATCATCGAGGGCCTGCAACACGGCAGCCGACAAGCCGTCGAAGCCATGCACGCCAGCCGCGAAGGCGTAGAGCGCTGCGTGGCAGACAGCCAAGTGGCCGTGGACATGCTACGGGCTGTGGGCGAGGACATCGCGCACATCGACCAACTCAACGGCCACATCGTCACCACCACCCGCGAGCAGACCTCGGCAAACCTGGAGATCGTCGAGCGCTTGCAGTCGGTACAAAGCATCGCCCAGAACACCGCCGACGACGTCGAGACACTAGCCCGCAGCAGCGAACGCCTGCCACCGATCGCGGTACGGCTGGATGCGTTGGGGCGCAGGTTTCATCCTTGAGCGCGTGGGAAATGGGCAGGCCCGGATACGCTACACTCGCGGCCTAAGATACGAGCCACGGAGGCCACCATGAGCAGAGCCGGTAAAGACAGACAGATCGACAATATCGAATTCAACGTAAGCGACATCGCCCGCAGTAAAGCCTTCTACGGCGCTGCATTCGGCTGGACATTCGTCGACTACGGCCCCACCTACAGCGAGTTCAGCGATGGCCGGCTCACGGGTGGTTTCACCACCGGCGAGCCTGTGCAGCCGGGCGGCCCCTTGGTTATCGTGTACGCAGATGACTTGGACAGTGTGCAGCAGCGGCTTCAACAGCTGGGAGCGGTGATAACCCGCCAGACATTTTCGTTTCCTGGTGGCAGCCGGTTCCACTTCACCGATCCGGATGGGTATGAGTTAGCGGTGTGGAGTGCTGCGTGATGTTGAGCGTAAACTCAACAGGGTCTGTGTCACTCAAGCGGAGTACCCAATATGGAATACGACGAAAAACTGATTGAGGAAGCCGTACTTGCCCTGCTGACCACCTTCAGCTTTGATAACGGCAACTCATGGAAAGGCCACGACTTTCAAATAATGAACCGACTCCACGAGCAAGGTTTTATCAGTAATCCGGTGAACAAAAACAAATCCATTTGGTTGACGCAGGAAGGCTTGGAACGGGGCAGGCAAATTGCCGATCGTTTGTTTGGCGCGGCACCTGAAGCGCTCGCGGGGCCATAAGCCCAGCCACGGAGTGTTAAACCGCGCTTCATGCGTTTATCCTCAAGACTCCCCGACCTGCCAACCCGGAGCCGCCATGGACCTCGCCACCCTAGCCCTCTTCCTCCCCGCCTGCTTCGCCCTGAACATGGCCCCCGGCCCCAATAACCTGCTATCCGTGAGCAACGCTACCCGCTATGGCTACCGCACCTCCTGCCTCGCCGGTCTCGGCCGTCTGCTGGCCTTCGCCGGCATGATCGCCCTCGCGTCCGCTGGCTTGGCGGTGGTACTGCAAACCTCGGAGTTGTTGTTCTACGGGATCAAGATTCTCGGCGCGGCGTATCTGTTTTACCTGGCATATCAGCTATGGCGCGCAGACCCGCAGCAGCAGGTGGACACCGCGACGAGCAAGGTAGGCCTGTGGGCCTTGGCGCGGCAGGAGTTTCTGGTGGCGGCGGGCAACCCCAAAGCGATCCTGATCTTCACCGCCTTCCTCCCGCAATTCGTGGTGCCCGGCCAACCCATCACCGCGCAATTTGCCCTGCTGGGTGTGATGTTCCTGGCCTTGGAATGGGTGGCTATCAGCGCCTACGCCTATATGGGCCTGCATATGCGCCGCTGGTTTGCCGAGCCGAAGGGCAAGCGCCTGTTCAATCGCTGCTGCGCGGGTTTGTTGTCAGCGGCCGCGGCGGTGTTATTGACTGCGCGTAAGGCATGAGTGAGGTGTGAATGCGCCTGTGAAGATAGCCGTCATCGGTATCCACCTACCTTCAGTACGACGCTGCACCTGTGGCGAGGGAGCTTGCTCCCGTGACGACCTGGCAGCCGACGCTGACATAACTGATGCCCCGCGATCCAAAGTGGGAGCTGGCTTGCCTGCGATGACGGCCTGGCAGCCGACAAAGATCCCACTGATGCCCAAGTTGCGTAAATACCTAGGCTATCTCAACGGCAAACCATACCTCACCTCCAGCAGCGCCACACCGCCCCTCTCAAGATGGCGCTCTGTCCCGGCCTCCTCGACGCACCCCGCCCGGCGATAAAATCGAATCGCCCTTTCATTACCGGTCAAGACCCACAGCGTTAAACGCTCATAGCCTTGCGACAACAGGTCTTGCAGGCCGGCATTCCACAAGGCCCGCCCGACGCCGGTGTGCCAATACTCGGCGAGTACGTAGATGGCCATGACCTCACCTGCAATGGCCTGCACGGCGTCTTCGTCACGGCTGGCGCCGACGGCTATCCAGCCAACCACCTGCTGGCCCACCTCGGCGACCCATACCGTTGACTCACCCGAGGCAATCGAGCGTACCCAATGGGCTTCGCGCCTAGCCAGCGTTGCTTGCAATCCGCTCAAGAACTGGGCAGGCATCAGGTCACGATAGGCGTCTTGCCAACTGCTGATATGCACCTGGGCAATGGCTTTTGCGTCGGTGGGTAATGCTCTGCGAATCATGGAGATGCTCCTGAAATACGGTTATTCCAGTATGCATGCCCGTCGATGACAGAAAGCCCTGCGCTGAACAGGGCCCAATATCAATGCCAACCCCAATGTAGGAGCGAGCTTGCTCGCGAAGAACTTCAACGATAACGCGGGCTTCCTGAGTGAACGCGGCGCCTGTGGTTTTTTCGCGAGCAAGCTCGCTCCTACAGTTGCAGGGCGATTCCGGCGTCGATGAAGAACGCCGGGCCCCGCGTGAAGGCTCCAGCCAATGTCACCCCTTGGTCAGATCCACCAAAGGCGTCTGCCGCACCTCAGTCTCCCGCCCACCCTGAATCTCGCTGACCTGCTTCAAGGCCTTTTCAACAGCCGCCTTATCCGCCAACAAGCTGTAGCTGATACGGAACTGCTTATGTTCCTTCGCCCCGATCGTAGGCACCAGGTTCAATGGCCGCTGATAACGACGGTTGTACGAAAAACTCGTCCCCGGCTCCAACCCCGTGACATAGCCCTGCCCCTGGGTATCGGTGTTCTTCCACAGCGAAAACACCGGCAGTGTCTGCGTATTGAAGCCAACCGAAACCCCCAGGCTGCCGGCCTTGTTATGCAGCACGGTCAAGGTATCGCCCTTGGCATCGGCATACGGCACCACGTTGTAAACCGTTTCGTCATAGTCCTTGGTCGGTGCGCGATAGGTTTGCCAGTCGGCCAGTTCGCCCTTGGCCTTGTCGTTGAACGGCGACACCTGCTTCACCGGCGCAACGAACCGCGCGCCCTGCTCCAGGAACGGCGTGCTGAAATTACTGTGATACAGCGCCTGGTATTCCTTCGGATAATCGCCATTGTTGGTCAGCGTGTCGTTGAGGGCGAACACCACACTGCCAGGCTCGGTGACCAGTTCGGTCGCAACAGAGAAATCGACCTTCTTGAACGCCTGCTCTTTCAGCTCGCCGCGCAGGGTGATGGCGTACGGCGGTTTTTTATCGATATGCAGGGTGACTTTGTTCGCAGGGATATTGGCCGCCCGCCCGTGCAGGGTCAGCAACTCGCCGTTGTCGATGCCAGGGTGCCCGACCCATTCGTAGCCGCAGCGAGTAACCAGCTCATTGAAACCTTCCAACCATCCCAGACCACCGCGGCCATTGAGCTCGATGAAGGACGGATTCACCACTTCCTTGACCGGCGAATCCCACCCCATGCGCACATCGCCGACCGACGCCTGCAACACGTTCATGCCGCGAGTCGGCACTACCGAGAGCTTCATCGTGCCGTTATCGATATCGACGATGCTCACGCCCTCCTGCCGACCACCGTGCAAGGTGCGCAGGGTAACGCTGAAGGGTTTGTCGGTTTGGATGCCGAGCTGCTGGCTGGTGACCTGCCAGTTCTGGGCGGCTTTGTCCGTGTCGAGCAACACGTAATCCCAGGCCAGGGCTTGAGAGGCGGCAGAGAATGCGCTGAGGGCAACGAGGAGTTTTAGTGGGGTCATGGCGGTGGCCTTTATTGGAGTTGTTTGCGCTTTATAAACTCGATGAAACGTTTCAGCAAGCTTAAAAAGCACGGCCGTGAATGGAAATGTCAAAAAGGATTGAGGTTGTATTCGGGAGATTAAGACGGTGCGATTGCGCGCACGATGGGCAACAAAGTGGATGGATTGTTTTACCTGCTGGGCCGTCATCAGCTTCAGCATATCGAAGCCGTTTATAACCTCAAGGTTGATCCTCCAACGCATTGACGCTTATAGTCCGCCCCGTCGCCCATATGGCGATCAGGTTTGGCGACCTGACTATCGGATGCAAAAGCACTGCGCTTTTTTGCAGATGCTGCTGCACATTCGCAAAGCTGCCTCAATGGTAGCTGTGCGCGGGAGACCTTCGGGTCTGCCGGGTCTCCGATACCGGTTCGCCAACCTGCGTACAGCTGCCACCCGATCGTTTGGCGACGACTGGGTGGTGGTTAACCGCTGCACTTATCGGAGATTCAAAGATGGAAAGATATATCCCCCTCACCGGAATCGATCTGGTTCCTGCATCCCTGCTTATTGACTCGGAAGCACCGCTTGATGTGCTGCAAGCGATGGCTGAATACCGCGTTCGCACCGTAACTCAAGTGTTGGAAAACATTGCCTTTCGGGGTGAGGTAGACGCTGACTGCGTTGTGCTTTCAGACTTTGCGAAGCTGCTTGCGATACCGTTGCGGGATGGGTGTGATTTGATGGAGGTTATTGGGCGGCGGTTACAGAAGGAAGTTCCGAGGTAAAGGTTGAGTCTGCCGCGACCGTTAGCTAGTGGATGGCTCCGCGCGCTGGAGTCGAAAGGCCAGCGCGTGGGGATAGAGTGAGCGTCGTCTCATCGACGGCAATCGGCCAATAGCGGCCAATAGCGGCCATCACAGACCTCATCACCTACGCGAACTGCTTACCTGCCTTTAGTAAAAATCATAATAAAGTGCCCACTTCCCCGTTTCGACATGCTTCCAGAACATCAGGCTGCCGCTGTCGATTACGTTCAGGTTGATCTTGGCATCCGACGAAATCTGGAACACAAATTCGAAGCCTTCACCGGGATCCACCCCTGATTGGCAAAACGAGGGGTAGCCGCCGATTTTATGTTCGTAGGTGTGGGTGATCAGATCGTAATAGCTTTGTATCGCGCCCGTGCTTTCCAGCTTCAATATCTCTTGCTCAAGGTCCGCCGGGACACCACCGCCATCCCACAGCGGAAAGTCCTCTGTCACCAACTCTGCGTTTAGTGGGAAGGGTTTGAGGAACGACCCTTCCACGGGCAATGCCTTGCGTACCAATACATCATCTGGTCCATATTCACGGATGACCCAGTTTTGTCCCATCGGCTCAAAATGCTCGGGAAACGGGTTTGAAATAAACACCGTCAGTACACTGATTCCTGTCAGTAACGGGCTGGTAAAGGGCAGGCTGGGCAGATAGAACTGTGCATAGGGAAGCATCGGTTGCCCGGCTTGATTGGTCGGTACATCTTCATCAGGACGGAACAGAAAGATGCGACCTAGCCAGCTTTCCTCGTCAGTACCGGCAGGGCGGAAGCCACCGGCGCTGAACTTTACAGCGGGACGGGCCAAGAGCTGCTTTATTTGCTGAATTTCCATGGCGGTGTAAAGCTCCTTTGCGACTCAGGCGTTCTGTACCGGGCCTCACAGAGGGTTTTGGACAAAAGCAGCCATTACGTATGGACATAGGTGTTATGGCACAGGCGATGGTAAGCCGATAGCGATTCATCTGGCTTTGAGAGTTGACTCCCTGAGGCCTAACTGGAAGAAGGCCATGTCTAGCAAGCGTCCGAATTGTGAATCGTCAGGCCGCTTTGGGTCGATTGCAGTCCTTCACGACAGGCAGCAATCGGCCAAAAGCGTACGATCCCGGTAGGAGCGAATCGAGTCAGAACTCCCGTTGGCGAGTAGCTGGGCTCAAAGCCGTAGGTTGGTTGTAGACATCGTGCCCGTGACTCCGTAATGTGCGCACAATTAATGTCTCTTTTACTTACCTGCTATATGTAGCGTTGGCTAGCACAACATTAAAACTGATCAAGGAGTTACGTATGAATAAGGAGCGCCAAAAAACACAAACAGCACAAAATATTAAATAATTTATTTCGTCTACTTACAATCAGGCTTTGATCAGAGGTTGGAATATTTAATGAGTGAAAAAGTCGCGCACAAGATAGCTGAAGCACCAGAAACTATAACTAATGTACCATGGTCTACAGCAGTAGAAAATGGGTTTAATGAAAGTGCTATTTGGTTAGTGCCGTTTTTGCTGGTTCTGCTTCAATTTGTTCTAAAGTTGCTCATAGGTGAAGCCGCGTCATTGCATCAGACATGGAAAAATCTTCTCCAGTCCCCTGTCGACGTGGGTTTTCTTGCTCTCTCGTTTGCATGCACATTGATTATTTCAAAACCTAACGCTGTAGGAGGTGTATTTACAACATCTCTTGTATTCATTGTTCTATTAGTCCTATCGATCGCCATCTGGAAGTTATCCCCTACGCACTCAACTCGTGGTAGTTTATGGGCGTCAACGGGCTTAGTTATTTTTAATTTTTTCTTGACAGGTATGATGCTAGTGTTTAGCGTCTCATTAGTAACGCGAGGTGTGGCATGAACGCGCTAGATCTTTTAGGGTATGTGCTGCCTGTTATGGCATTAGTGGTTGTAATTGTAACTACTATGAGTCTTAAGATGCAGTCAATGTCGAAAAAATTTAAAGACTACAAAAATGATAAGTTCAGGCAGTCAGTAGAAATGCAAATAGCAGAACTTACTAAAGAGCTTACCGTAAATAAAGAGCGCTTTAATAGCATTAACCATCTAATTAATGACGCTCAAAATATTTATTTTAGGAATGGCAAATCAAAATACACAAGCGAATCCACTTCTAAAAAAATAGACTTTTTTAAGGGTATAGGCGCCAATATTGAGGGCGAAGTTGATGATGACTTGATATTTGTCCTGACACCATTTAACGAAAAATACGCCTCACAGTATTCTGTCATCAGGAATTTAGTTACAAGCCTAGGGTTCAAATGCAACAAAGGAGATGATTCGAATTTGTCGTCAAATATTCTCGCTCATATTACAGAGCAGATCGCCAAGTCCAGGCTTGTAATCGCAAATATAAGCGGTAGAAATCCTAATGTATTCTACGAGTTAGGGTTGGCTCATGCGCTAGGCAAACCTGTAATTATAGTATCCGAATCACTTTCAGATATTCCGTTTGATATAAACTCATCTAGAATCCTCGCATTCGACAATGAAAAAGATTTAGAAGTAAAGCTTAGAAACTGGTTTGTTCATACGTTAGCAAAAGCGTAACAAGACGCTTGCTTCGCTCAATGAGCCTGGCTGTAACCAGCTCCTAAGCTTATTCGTTATCCAATGGATGCGATTGGCCGGGAGCTGCACTTCGTAAAGGCAGCCATCGGCCAGAAGCAGCCTCTCTAGGGAGTCTAAAAAATCAGCGCCGATTCAGTGAGTCGGCAGGTCAGATCATGCCTTTAGGCTTGGCGGTAGCGCTGATGATAGCGTCTTCTTCCACTACGGTCTGAACGAAGCCTTTCGTTTTAAGAGCGTTGACCAGCCTCACGTTGAGAACGGTATTAGGCACCTGGATTTTTTTGACATTCGGTGAAAGCTTTGTGAAACCGCCATCAGTCAACATACCAAGAATCAGGGATGCCTCTGCCCAACTGCACGATGGCAAGCATTGGATCAGAACTTCAGAGCGCTGAGCCGAGGTAAGCCCCTCCGCACTTGCAAACTTCTTGAGTGCAGGGATAAACGCAGAAGGAAAGCTTACCGAGTGTCGATTAGCGAGGCGGCAGGTTTCAGCGACCTCTTTGACGGCCTCATTGTCGGTGTCGATGACTTCAATCGGTAACGCCGTCCACATTTGGATCTTTTCATTTAGATCAAGCGCACCGCTTTTACTGAGTGGCACTGCCATGCTGAGCGACAGTTGAGTTAGATCAATATGGTCGCGTGCCTCAACCCAATGTGCCGCGAGATAAGGAACTTCCAGATCTGCACTGAAAGTCCTGATGCGCTCACGGATCTCAGGGCTGTATGCCAGAAAGGCGGCGGTTATGAGCATCTCCCAACGCTCCCTCGATTCCAGTCCTTTGAGGATCAATGTATCGCTCAAGACGATATCTGCGAACAGCACTTCAAGCGTTTCGTTAGATAACCCTGTTGGGGCGATTAAGTACCTCTGCAGCTCTTGATGCAGGGAGGTATGGAGGCCCCAGAGTTCCCCTTTTAGCTCCTTACCATGACGCTGGATAAAGCTTGCGAAAGCCTCCATATCCAAGGCTTCGCAACCATTATGCTCCAAAGCGGGTACGAGTATGTCTTTGAAGAATGTCCACACCGCGCCGACCTTCACTTTCACCCGATCAGACTGGAGTATTTGCGCCCACAACGATGGGGTCGTGTCTTCAAGCCGGTCGAATGTGCATGTCGTTCGATCAAACAGTTGAACCACGGCATCGGACTCGTCCGTCTCTTCCACGATGGACCATAACAGTTCTATGAGGGAGTCCGCCGACTCATCCAGCGTGCCAATTTGGGCTAAAAGTGTGATTGCAAACTCCTCCGCAGACTCAAGGAGGAGTTCATTCAGCCCCTCAATCTGAAGGGCCTGCAGTCGACGATAGGAAATGATGTTTTCACTGAGATCGGCTTTACTTGCATGAGCGGATTCGCCTTTTTGGCAAATCAGCGTGAGCAGCTTCAGATTTACCTCAACACAACCCCATCCGATCAGCTTCTTGAGGTCGTCCAGGACGATGCCATCATTTAACGCTGAGAAACGCACCGGCAGCTCTCTAAGCCAAGGCCAGCCTTTACCTCCCGCTTCAAGTCCAGGCATCAAGCGCGAGACGTCTTGGAGACTCGCAATAGCATCACAGATTTTCATGTCCGGCGCCGAATCAAGCCTTCGGAGCTGTGCAACCTCTAATCCATCCATGAGTGCACTGATCAGGGTTTGCCTCAGTAAAGTTGATTCGAATCGCTCAACGTTCAATAACGCGCGGAACAATTCAGGCTCCAGAGCGAAAATAGATTGAATGAACTTCGGTGATGTCGCGGTTGATATCAAAAATTCGGTCGCTTGCGCCATTCTGCCCAGGTGCCCTTCCAGCCCACTCTTGAGAATAGTCGCGAGCTTACTGCGCTCATGGCTCATGCCAGGATCGTTGTATGGACAGCCAGAAAGGTACTCAATCAGGGCGACAATGATGCCCCTGCCATCGCTCAGATCATCTATATCCAGCTTTTCCACGGCCTTTTTCGGGGCATTGATTACAGTCGCGACATCAACGGAAACACCACGTCTCAATTCCAGGATCAGGTTTTTGTCTTCGGATGTGAGGGATCCTGCGTAGAAGTAACCGAAGTAATCCGTGTAATCGGTATCGAAGTGTCCGTGGCGCATCAGGTACACAACAATGTCCAAGCCGTTCAGCTTTTGAGAGATGACATCGCCGTAGTTTTTTTTGGCTGCTGCCCGGAAGGTTTGGTGATTAATTCGGCTTGCCTCAATTCGGTGTTCGGCCATTTCATCATCGATATCAACAAGGGTTCGTTGGAGCAGATCAAACCTTTTTGGATATGACGTCGATGTCAGTAGTTGCTTAGAGTCAAAAGGTGCTGCCCTCTGGACTGCATCCCCGTACCTATCGATGATGGCCATTGTTAAATTAGTGCTCAGAGAAAAAATCGACTCAAAAACATCATCCTTAACAAAGTCGGTCAACGAAAATTTACTGCCACTTGGCATCCAAACATGGGTAGCCGCAATGCCGGATTTTTTAACAAGTTCTAGCCATACGTACGCCCGCAGTTCAGCCACACTTCCAGCGATTTCCTGTACCCGCTTTTCACGTTTTTCCCGCAACGCCTGGTAGGCATCTTCAGCCTGTTTGGACTGCTGGAATCGCCACTCACTGAATCCTTGGATGGTCTCGTAAATGGCGCCACGTCGTTTGACCAAGTGTGCGTATTCATCAGGATGCAGATTGCGAATCGCGATGATTGAAAACAGCTTGTTCGGATCAAGCTTTAGACCGGAGCCGCCGCTGAGAATGCTGGAGAACATGTCGAATTCGTTGACGATATTCTTGATCAACCGCATGTCATCGATGAAATAACAAACGGTTTCGACCAACGTCTCATTAAGCCCAACGTCCAACGCGACCCCATTGAACTGTCGCTCACGAAGCATCTTGAACATTTGCTCGCGAGAGTTCTCTGAGTTGACCACGGGGATTATCGGGATGATCAGGTCAAAAAATTTCGTTTTCTCACCGACGGCGAACAGCTCATCACGAAGCGCATAGATGAAGTAAACCGGTCTTTTGATCTGCGGGGACTGCTTGATGATGAAATTGATTTCCCGCAGACGCGTGAAAACGTCGTGAATTCCGAATCTGTCGAGATCCTCGATGACCACGATATCGATGTTACTGCGTTCAAAGCAGTAGACGATTTCGTCAACATTCTTGTGCAACACTGAGCCGTGGTGTGTCGTTTCCAGTTTTCCGCCCTTGATCGTAAAGCCGTCAATGCTGAACAGGGACAACAGCTTCAGAGCCGAGAACAACATGTAGATGCCACCGCCCCCGAACACCAAAACGGCCATCCACCCAGGGATCCATAGAAGCCATTCGACCAACCACGCTGGGTCAATTCTTGGCAGTTTCTCGACTGTTGGGACGTAAAGCCTCAGTACGCTTACTATTATCAGCACGTAGAAAATGGTACGCACCCATATACTCGACGTAGATGCCTGGATGATTCGCTTCAATCTGCTCTTCGGCAGTTCATTTGACGGTACCGCGTACAGCAGTTGCTGAACGATAGTTTCCTCGATACGCGTCAAAATATCCGACTCGTTTTTTTTCTCAGCGCCTTTGAGGTCGGCGGTGTTTGAGTTGGAATCAGCGGGAGCGACAGGAGTATCAGTTGAGGCCGACTTTCCTGCCCCACCTTTGTTTAGATCTTTGCCGAACGCGGCCAGCGATACAAATGCGTAGGTAAGCTCAGGGTGACGTTCGACAAACGTACGTATGACGCTACTTTTGCCGGCGCCGTACTCACCAGTAATCGCGATATTGCGAATCTGATCATTGCTAAGCGCGCTCAGCAGCTCATTCTCGTAACGCTGTGATCGATCCATCTCCAAAAGTACAGGCGTTAGCGGTTCGAAGACATTTTTACCATCGGGAACAGCAAGGTATTCGCGCGCGGCGGCAGCGGCTTTTTCAACAGCTTTTCTGTAGCGTTTGTACTGTCCCATCGCATGATTCACTCGCGAGCTGACGCACTCGCACTTCGAAGTAAGCGCCTGAGCTATACGACGGAACATTCCTGTCTCCTATCCCGCTAGAAGGCTGTTCGGGGGAACCGCCAAAATAGTCTTCACTTAATACCCAGTGTCACTGAGGTACGTGTTCGTAGAAATTTTACCGATGATAGCGCACCGCCATCGCTGAATGGGGCGAACTCTCTGCTGCTTCCCCTAAAGCACATCTTCTGGAGACCTCGCATGCCTAGATTTCTCGCTGGATCTCACCTCATTGTCGGCCTCGGTGTTTATACCCGCCACGTTATAGATGTCGAGCACGATCAGGTGATCCAGTACATTGGCATTCGGACGTGAGCGGAGTGTGTGAGCGTCCGCTTTTGGCCATTTTCTGCCTCTAGCGACGGACAGAAAACGGCCAATAGCTACCTTTCGCAACCCACCAGCCTAGCTTAGGAGCCACCTAGACAACAGAAGAAGCAGCTGATGCCGGGCGGATTGCTTAGGATAAATATCATCGGGAACGCGTGGATAAGTCTGAATGACTGTGGTGACTGATTGAGCTTTTTTGAGGGTCACACTTCGGTTATCGGGCTCCGGCAAAGGCTGAAATAGCCGGATTTGAGCGGCTTTTGACACCGTTGCCTTCAGGGCCCATCGTGATGGCATAATGGAACAGCAGCGTTCCTCTCCCGTTAATTGGGGCGGAGCAAAATGCAACATAAAAAACAGCGTACTTATAGATCGAAGCTTGCCCCATACTACAACTAATTATATTTGGCTTAGAACGGTGTAAATTGATATGGATAAATCGAATAAATTACATTGGATGCATATTAGTGACCTTCATCGGGGGCAAGACCGTACTGAAGAAGTTTGGTCTGTAGTTCGCCAAGAGCTTTACGATGACGTGAAACGTCAAATTGATTCTCGCGGACCTATTGATTTGGTCGTGTTTTCTGGAGACATGGCTTTTAAAGGCGAGGCTGATGAGTTTTCGAGTGTAAAATTAGAGCTTGAGAGGTTATGGGAGGTTTTTGAGCAGAGCGGCAGCAAGCCAAATATATTTTGTGTACCGGGAAATCATGACCTTGTTCGTCCGGGTAAAACCTCTGCGCTTCGAAATTTCTCTAGTATTCTTAGAACCACGGAAGAAATTCGAAATGAAATTTTAAGTGGTAAACCGTCAAGCTATCGAGATGAGGCGGAACAAGCTTTCGCTAATTACAGCAAATTTATTAAAGATCTAGCGGGTAGTGCTATACCTTTTTCGCTGGATTGTCAGGGTTTGTTTCCAGGAGATACCTCTGCCCAACTTAGCGTGAATGGTCTGAGGGTAGGATTGGTTGGGCTGAATTCTGCATGGACTCACCTCTACGGTGGGGACGCTTTAGGGAAACTTGATATATCGGTGCGTCAATTAAATTCTGTGGTCGGTGGCGACCTACCAAAATGGTCGCTTTCGAATCATGTCAACCTATTAATTACACATCACCCCGCAGAGTGGTTCACTCAATTGGCGCGGGAAGAATTTGAAGGTGAAATATTTAATCCGGCCTATTTCGATGCTCATCTTTTTGGTCATATGCACGACAATCGTCCCAAGCTAATTAGTGAAGGTGCTCATGATAGAAGAACTATTCAAGTGTCGTCACTTTTCGGATTAGAAAAGGTTGACAACAAAGAGGAAAGGAGGCACGGCTATTACTTTGCCATACTAGATGCGAACGTAGATTTTTGTGAATTTTGGCCAAGAAAGTTCGAGAAAAAAGTTGGTGGTGTCTGGCAAACTTCGCGAGATGGTGGACTTTTAAAACGCGACGAAAATTTTTTTAGCCAAACTTGGGTAGTCAGAAATGTTAAGGATGTAGAGTTAAAAAAAGTTTAGCCCCGGTCGCTAGTATTTTTGAAAGCGAGCGGGGCCTCCGCACCTGGCCGGCAGCGAATAGTTTGCATCGTTACCTTTACTCGCTACCTGCCTTCGCGCCGCACATGGATTGCAGGCGTTTGGAAACCAGAGAGGCTCTAAATTCCTTGAGCCAGCGCAGGATGGTTTGGGTTATCGCTGAGCAAGATATGGGAGCAGATGACTTCCTTGCTGTCTTATTACGTGCACACAACGGTGAAAGAAAGAAAGTTTATCGTATGGATCTTCAATCCTTTAAGGGGATTAGTGATGATCTGAATTCACTTCAAGAGATTATTGTCGGTGGAAATATTAATGCCTTCTGTGAGCAGTTAGAGGCTGAAGACGCCTATCTTCTCTTAGATAACGTCAACGTGCCAAGTGTCGTTGATGAGGCTAGAGATATAACTAGGGGAGCTGAAGAGCTAGCCAGGCTAATTCTAGACTTTTGTAAAGGCTTAAATATAATAATCAGAAGCTCGGTCGCGTTTTCAGTGCCGGGGATACAAACAGCTAATTTGCAGGCCTTGGACGAGCCAGAGTGCAATAGTTATATAGGATTGCATCCGTTAGCCAGAAATGCTAGAAAAGATCACGTCAGCTCAGGGGCAATTTACTTCCATACGGCCGGCCGGCCGGGGCGGATCAATAATCTACTCACTGCTTTAACCTTCGAAGACTTTGATACCATTGCTAATGGCAGTTCTGATGAGTCAATTGATTTCCAGTCCACCATTCCCTTGTCCCTTCAGGAAGAAATTGATCGTCTCAAAGGCGGCAGTGAATACGAGCGCACGACATATAACTTATTGGTCGCGTTGACTTTTTTCAGATATGGCGAGTCGGTATCAACTATTAAGTACTTCGGTGGGTGTCAGAGACTAAGGCAGGGAATGGCTAACTATTTAGTCAGTATGGGCCTAGCAGAACCTGCCGAAACTTCAGAGCTTTCAGTGGCGCAAGGCGAACATGAAAAGTTAATTGTTGTAAAACCTTCAGTCCAACAGTATATTCATAAACTCCTCGGCGAGTCAAAGGTCGCAGTAGCTTATGAAGAAGCTGCAACTATTTATTTTGGAAAAGACTGGCGAATAGGTCGTCCACCAAAAATTCATAGCTCGTTTAGGTTTTCAACCCATAGGATCAACTCAGTTATTGAGCAGAACGCGGCACTGATATTGGCCCGTCTATTGTCGGACGTGCTTATTCAGAAAGAGAGCAAACTTAAGTCAAAAAAAGTTTCTGATAGAATGATGGTTTTTCATGAATATCTGCAAAGGCTGATGCTAACGGACAAGTACCTACATAGCGTTCGCTTATGTCGAGCGCTTCTTCCAAAGTTGAATGACTATGATGACCATCATTTTGTAAAAAACATCAGGCTACAATTTGCTCGAGCTCTTAGAATGCTAGGTGAATACGAAGAGTCAATTGCTGAATGTGAAAAACTTCTGGAGCAGCAGAATCCAGCAGGAGTTAGAGGGTCGCTATATATAAATATGGCTTACGCTTATGAGAATTTAGATGAAATAGATAAAGCCAAAGATATGGCGCTTTGTGCTAAGAATATTAAGCGCGGAGGCTCGTCACTCTTCCATGCCGAAAGTATTTTGTTAGGATTATCCGAAGAGGAGCATAAATATAAGAGGCTTTCTGAATTGGCTGATAAAGCTCGCCTTAAAGGATCAGTCAAAGCGGCTAATACGATTATGCTGGATGTTATTGCGAAGCTAAAAGACCCTTTCGAGCAGTTAGATGAGTATCGAAAGCTTGCAGATCAAGCACAAAAAGATAATGATGAGTTCAATATGATGCGAGCTCGCATTTGGTGGTTTGAAATCGCTGTCGAGCTAAAGGTCAATATTGATCATAAGCATCTGAAAACTTTGGTTTCCGCGTATACTTACTCTTGTAGCCAGCGACAGAGGAAGATGTTTACACAAAGTCATGGCGCATTGTGGGAGCTAATGGAGGCTGGCGATCAAGTTGAGGGTTTGCTAGAGCTATTTAGACATAGTTCAATTTTGCAGCGTCTTACTGGTAAAGTGGCGACCGAGTTGCAATATTTAAGAAGGCTTTATAAATACATTGTCGCCCAAGGGTTTGAGCAAATTATCAGGCAGGTTCGTATGTCTGCGCTCAGGTATTTTGTTGCTAGAGCTGTTAGTCACAACCTCTTAAATGTTCAACAGTTCGAGATAGTTCATCGCCAAGAGTGAGTATTTAATAAGATCGAAAAAGGTCATTTAGGTGACCTTTTGCAAGTTGGAATAATTTGTCGTGCTTGTGTCAGGTCAATCCGTCGTCGTTGTTTTGATGAGTGTGCACATTGGCTTGGTCGCAAAAACGCCGCACGATTTGTACCCGTAATTATTTAGGATATCGAGAGCGTTAGCTTGTAAATGGCGGCTTCTGGCCGAAATATGCCGATCAAACACCCTCCTTCCGTCAGTTCCAAAACCACACCTCCTCAACCCCCACACCTCTCCACCAAAAAATCCACAAACGCCCTAACCCGCGCCGGCATCGCCCCTCCCCCCACAAACACCGCATGAATCGGTTCCACATCCCCAGGATTAAATTCCTCCAACAACACCACCAACTCCCCCCGCCTCACCTCCTCCACCACACTAAACGCCCCAATCCTCGCCACCCCCGCCCCCAGCTTCGCCAACTGCGCCAATGCCTCGCCACTATTCCCCTCAATCGTCCCCGCCACTTTCAACGAAAACTCCCGCCCCTCCACCCGAAACGGCCAATCCGGCGCCGCCCTACGGAAGTTGAAGCGCAGGCAGTTGTGTTGCAGTAAATCCTGCGGCGTCACGGGGGTGCCATGCCGTGCCAGGTAGTCCGGTGAAGCAACGATAACCTGCCCGGTAGAGCCGATAAGGCGAGCAGTCAGGGGGCTGTCGGCGAGGGGGCCGAAGCGGATGGCGACGTCGGCCTGGCCGCCGAGAATATCCACCACTTCATCACCGAGCATCAGGTCGACGACGATGGCGGGATAGCGGACGCTGAAGGCGGCGATCAGGGGGACGATGGTCATGCGGCCGTGGGCTAGTGCGGCGCTGACGCGCAGGCGTCCGCGTGGGGCGCCCTGGTCGGTGATGGCATCTTCGACTTCGGCCATGTCGGCGAGGATGCGTCGGGCGCCGCGCAGGTAGGCTTCGCCTTCGGCGGTGAAGGTGATGGCGCGGGTGGTGCGCAGTAGCAGACGGGTGCCGATGCGCTGTTCGGTGCGGGTAATGATGCGGCTTATGGCCGATGGGGTCAGCCCCAAGGCCCTGGCCGCGCCCGACAGGCTGCCGTGCTCGGCGACCATGGTGAACACTTCCATCTCTCCCGAACGCCCGCCGATGTCCATTTGTGCCTCCTGCGCAAAGCTGTAGTTCCCAACCAAGGGCTACTGCTGCAAAAGGCAGGATTGTAGCATTTGGCTCACAGATGAGGAGTCACCCATGCGTATCAATCCCCCCCTTGTAGCATTGTCCGTCGGTGCCTTTGGCATCGGGGTCACAGAGTTTGCCCCTATGGGCATGTTGCCCGGTATCGCCGCTGATCTTGATGTTTCCATTCCCGCTGCAGGGCTGTTGGTAAGCGCCTACGCCATGGGCGTGTTGATCGGCGCGCCGATCATGACCCTGGCGACGGCCAGGGTGCCCCGCCGGTATCTGCTGATCGGGCTGATGGCGATTTTTACCCTGGGTAATTTGCTGTCGGCACTGGCCAGCAACTACCAGACATTGATGATCGCCAGGCTGGTGACGTCGCTCAATCACGGAGCGTTCTTTGGGATTGGCTCGATTGTGGCCGCGAGCCTGGTGGCGCCCGAGAAGCGCGCGGGGGCAGTGGCGGCGATGTTTATGGGGCTGACCCTCGCAACCATTGGCGGCGTGCCTCTGGCGACCTGGTTTGGCGAAAACTTTGGTTGGCGTACCGCGTTCTGGGGCATCAGTGGGCTTGGCGCGGTGGTCATGGCGGCGCTGTGGTGGGCCTTGCCCAATGCGCCGGCGCCCAAAGGCGGCGGGCTGATGGCGGAAATCCGTGTGCTGGGTCGCGGGCCGGTGCTGGCGGCGTTGGCGCTGACAGTAGTGGGCTCGAGTGCGATGTTTACGGTATTTACCTACATCGCGCCGATTCTGCGGGACGTTACCCACGCTTCGACCAACTTCGTCACCGGGATGCTGGTGCTGTTCGGCATCGGCCTCACCCTGGGCAATGTGTGGGGTGGCAAGTCTGCGGACCGCTCGGTGGACCGCACCTTGATCATCTCGCTGGTGGTGTTGATTGCCGTGCTGTTGGCCTTTTCGGTGCTCATGCAATGGCCGTTGCCCGCTGCACTGTCGATCCTACTGTGGGGCGCTGCCAGCTTTGCTCTGGTGCCGCCGCTGCAGATGCGGGTGATGGAGGCCGCCAAAGATGCGCCTAACCTGGCTTCGGCGATGAACATCGGTGCGTTCAATTTTGGGAATGCGATTGGTGCGGCATTGGGTGGCGCGGTGATCAATGCCGGGCTGGGCTACCCGGCCATATCCCTGGCAGGCGCACTGATGGCGGGCCTGGGCTTGCTGATGGTATTGGGGCTGAGCTGGCGTTCGCGGCGGGCCGACTCACGCGCTGGTCAGGAGACGGTGCAAGCCTGAGTAGCGTGCAGGTTGTTCGTCTAGACTTCATGCACCTTTCAACCCGAGGAGCCTTGCGATGAACAACAAGAATACGATTTGCCTCTGGTACAACGGCGATGCCCTGGAGGCAGCGACCTTCTACGCGCAGACCTTCCCCAACAGCGAAGTAAAGGCCGTACACCGTGCGCCTGGCGACTACCCATCCGGCAAGCAGGGTGATGAGTTGACTGTGGAATTCACCGTACTGGGTATCCCCTGCGTGGGCCTCAATGGCGGCCCCCTGTTCAAGCACAGTGAGGCGTTTTCCTTTCAGGTGTCTACCGAGGATCAGGAGGAAACCGACCGTTTATGGCATGCCATCATCGACAACGGTGGGCAGGCGAGCGCTTGCGGTTGGTGCAAGGACAAGTGGGGGCTGTCGTGGCAGATCTCGCCGCGGGTGTTGGTCGATGCAGTTACCAGTAAAGATCCTGCCGTCGCCAAGCGTGCATTTGAAGCGATGATGACCATGACCAAAATCGACATCGCTGCCATCGAAGCCGCCATTGCCGGAAACTGAACGGTGGGAGCGCTCGAGCCTTGGCGAGGCCGCGATGGCGGTGGGTCAGGCAGCGTAACAGCAGACAGCAACCACGATGCGAAGCGAGTCGCTCTTGATCTTAGGCGCCCCGTTAAACCGCGCTGGCGGATTACGGGCACACCGAGCCTAGGCGAGGTGCCGAGTGGTGGGGCAAGAGCGTTTTGCTTACTTTGGCCTGGGCCGGCATCCCGGCTTTTGCAAAGTGAGCCGCCGTCAGGGCGGAACCATCGGTGGCCGTTACCTTAATAATGGATATGTACTCGGTCAGATCCAATATCCCGGTCGGCTGGCAGACCGCCTTCGCAGGCAAGCCAGCTCCCACATTTGAATCGCGGCGCGTTAGTTAGATCGACGCCGGCTGTCAGGCCGTCACGGGAGCAAGCTCCCTCGCCACAGGTTCAGCGTCGCACCAAATTTGTGTAGATACCTATGACCATCGCAGGCAAGCCAGCTCCTACATCTGGATTGCGCGCCCTCCCCCATGCGGCAAAAAAAGTCATACAACGGACGCCCGGTTGCGACACCGTCAATACCGGCCTATGTTCCAAGCCATGCTGTTTTTTTGCTGTCCCCCGCCCTGCGCCCATCCCGTAACCAGGAGACGACATGCCCACCCCTTCACGCCCTGCTGTACTTGAGCTGATCGGCAACACCCCGCTGGTCAAGGTCAGCCGCTTCGATACCGGCCCCTGCACGCTGTTTCTCAAGCTTGAATCGCAAAATCCCGGCGGTTCCATCAAGGACCGCATCGGCCTGGCGATGATCGACGCCGCTGAACGCGACGGTCGTTTGCGCCCTGGCGGTACCATCATTGAAGCCACCGCCGGCAATACCGGCCTGGGCCTGGCGCTGGTGGGCCGGGCCAAGGGTTACCGGGTGGTGTTGGTGGTGCCCGACAAGATGTCCACGGAAAAGGTGCTGCACCTCAAGGCCATGGGCGCCGAGGTGCATATCACCCGCTCCGATGTGGGCAAGGGCCATCCCGAGTATTACCAGGACGTGGCGGCACGCTTGGCCAAAGATATTCCAGGCTCGTTCTTCGCCGACCAGTTCAATAACCCGGCCAACCCCTTGGCCCACGAGACCAGCACCGCGCCGGAGATCTGGGCGCAGACCCAGCACGACGTAGACGCCATTGTGGTGGGCGTCGGCTCGGCCGGCACGCTCACCGGTTTGACGCGGTTCTTCAAGCGCGTGCAACCCGAACTGGCCATGGTGCTGGCCGACCCGGTCGGTTCGGTGATGGCCGAATACAGCCGCAGCGGCACGCTGGAAACCCCCGGCTCCTGGGCCGTTGAAGGCATCGGCGAAGACTTCATCCCTTCGATTGCCGACCTGTCCAGCGTGCGCCACGCCTACTCCATCAGTGATGCAGACAGCTTCGACCACGCCCGCCAATTGCTCAAGGCCGAAGGCATCCTCGGCGGCTCATCCACCGGCACACTGCTCGCCGCGGCCTTGCGCTACTGCCGCGAGCAAACCGAGCCCAAGCGCGTGGTGACCTTTGTTTGCGATACCGGTACGCGCTACCTGTCGAAGGTTTACAACGACCAGTGGATGAATGACGCGGGCCTGTTGCAGTACAAGCACTACGGCGACCTGCGCGACCTGATCGCGCGCCGCTTCGAAGACGGCCGCGTGATCAGCGTGAGCCCCGACGACACCCTGCTCACCGCCTTCCAGCGCATGCGCCTGGCGGATGTGTCGCAACTGCCGGTGCTGGTCGATGGCCAGACCCTGGTGGGCGTCATCGACGAGTCCGACATCCTGCTGGGCCTGCACCACGACGCCGCGGATTTTTCCATGAGCGTCGCCAGCGCCATGACCAACACCCTGCACACCCTGGCCCCCAACGCCAGCCTGGCCGAACTGCAGGCTGAACTGGATCGCGGCCTGGTCGCCATCATTGCCGACGCCTCCGGCTTTCACGGCCTGATCACCCGCGTCGATCTGCTTAACCACCTACGGAGATCCCTTGCATGAGCCAGCCCGATAAAAGCGCGTTTGCCACCCGTGTGATCCACGCCGGGCAGTCACCCGACCCGACCACGGGCGCGCTGATGCCGCCGATCTACGCCAACTCCACCTACCTGCAAGACAGCCCCGGCGTACACAAGGGTTTTGACTATGGCCGCTCCCATAACCCCACGCGTTTCGCCCTGGAACGCTGCGTGGCCGACCTTGAAGGCGGCAGCCAGGCATTTGCGTTTGCCTCGGGGCTGGCGGCGATCTCCACCGTGCTGGAACTGCTGGATGCTGGCGCGCATATCGTCTCGGGCAATGACCTGTACGGCGGCACTTTCCGGCTGTTCGACAAAGTGCGCCAGCGCAGTGCCGGGCACCGCTTCAGCTATGTCGACCTCAGCGACTTGTCGGCGTTTGAAGCGTCATTGCAGGACGACACGCGCATGGTCTGGGTCGAAACCCCAAGCAACCCGCTGCTGAGCCTGACCGACCTGCACGCCGTCGCCCGCATCTGCCGTGCCCGCGGGATTATCTGCGTGGCCGACAACACCTTTGCCAGCCCCTGGATCCAGCGCCCGCTGGAGTTGGGCTTCGACATCGTGGTGCACTCCACCACCAAATACCTCAATGGGCATTCTGATGTGATCGGTGGTATCGCTGTTGTCGGTGATAACACTGAATTGGCCGAACGCCTGGGCTTCCTGCAAAACTCCATCGGCGCCATCGCCGGGCCGTTCGATGCCTTCCTGACCCTGCGCGGGGTAAAAACCCTGGCGCTGCGCATGGAGCGCCATTGCAGCAATGCCCTGGACCTGGCCACCTGGCTGGAGCAACAGCCGCAAGTGTCACGGGTTCACTACCCGGGCCTCAAATCCCACCCACAGCACGACCTGGCGAAACAGCAGATGCGCGGCTTTGGCGGGATGATTTCAGTGGACTTGAACAGCGACCTGGCCGGCGCGACGCGCTTTCTGGAAAACGTGAAGATCTTCGCCCTGGCCGAGAGCCTGGGGGGCGTGGAAAGCCTGATCGAGCACCCGGCGATCATGACCCATGCCAGCATCCCGGCGGCGACGCGAGCGCAATTGGGGATTGGCGATGGGCTGGTGCGCTTGTCGGTGGGGGTTGAAGATGTGGAGGATTTGCGCGCCGATCTGGCGCAAGCCTTGGCCCACATCTAACTCAATTTGATCGTTCCCACGCTCCGCGTGGGAACGCATCCGGTGACGCTCTGCGTCACGCTTGGGGACGCAGAGCGTCCCTGACTGCATTCCCACGCGGAGCGTCGGAACGATCATTGTGTATCAGCCCTGGGTGATGTTGGCCCGTGCCGCATGCAGCTTCTTGTAGCTATCGATCAAGCGCAAATGCCGGTCCAGGCCTTCCAGCTTCATGCTGGTCGGCGTCAGCCCATAAAAGCGCACACTGCCGTCGACCGAGCCGATCACCGCGTCCATGCGCTCATTACCGAACATGCGCCGGAAGTTGGCCTCGTAGTCAGCCAGTTCCAGGTCTTCATCCAGTTCCATCTCCAGCACCGCGTTCATCGCCTGGTAAAACAGGCCGCGCTCAACGGTGTTGTCGTTGTACTGCAGGAACATCTCTACGCATTCCTTGGCCTCTTCATACTGCTTCAGCGCCAGGAATATCAGCAGTTTCAGCTCCAGGATGGTCAACTGGCCCCACGCGGTGTTGTCATCGAACTCAATGCCAATCAGCGTAGTGATATCGGTGTAGTCGTCCAGTTCGCTTTCTATCAGACGCTCGACCAACGCCTGCAGCTCCTCCTCGCTGAGGCGGTGCAGGTTGAGGATGTCTTCGCGAAAAAACAGCGCCTTGTTGGTGTTGTCCCAGATCAGGTCATCCACCGGGTAGATTTCCGAGTAGTCCGGCACCAGGATGCGGCAGGCAGTAGCGCCCAGGTGCTCATACACCGCCATGTACGACTCTTTGCCCATGCCTTCGAGGATGCCGAACAGCGTGGCGGCTTCCTGGGCGTTGGAGTCTTCGCCCTGGCCGGAGAAGTCCCACTCGACAAATTCATAATCCGACTGGGCACTGAAGAAGCGCCACGACACTACGCCGCTGGAATCGATAAAGTGCTCGACGAAGTTGTTCGGCTCGGTGACCGCCTGGCCTTCGAAGGTCGGCTGCGGCAGGTCGTTCAAGCCTTCGAAGCTACGGCCTTGCAGCAGCTCGGTGAGGCTGCGTTCCAGCGCCACTTCCAGGCTGGGGTGCGCGCCGAACGAAGCGAACACGCCGCCGGTACGCGGGTTCATCAAGGTCACGCACATCACCGGGAATTCACCGCCCAGGGACGCGTCCTTGACCAGCACCGGAAAGCCCTGGGCTTCCAGGCCTTCGATACCCGCCAGGATGCCCGGGTACTTGGCCAGCACTTCGGCGGGGACGTCCGGCAGCGCAAATTCGCCTTCGATGATTTCGCGCTTCACCGCCCGCTCGAAAATCTCCGACAGGCACTGTACCTGGGCTTCGGCCAAGGTATTGCCGGCGCTCATGCCGTTGCTCAGGTAGAGGTTTTCGATCAGGTTGGACGGAAAATACACCACCTCGCCATCGGACTGACGCACGAACGGCAGGGAGACAATGCCACGGGCTTCGTTGCCGGAGTTGGTGTCGAACAGGTGTGAACCACGCAGCTCGCCCTCGCGGTTGTAGACTTTCAGGCAGTAGGCATCGAGGATTTCACTCGGCAGCTCATCGTTGGGTCCCGGCTGGAACCAACGCTCGTCCGGGTAATGCACGAACGGCGCGTTGGCCAGGTCCTCGCCCCAGAACTGGTCGTTGTAGAAGAAGTTGCAGTTCAGACGCTCGATGAACTCACCCAGGGCCGACGCCAGCGCGCCCTCTTTGGTCGCGCCTTTGCCGTTGGTAAAGCACATCGGCGAATGGGCGTCGCGGATATGCAGCGACCACACGTTGGGCACGATATTGCGCCACGAGGCAATCTCGATCTTCATGCCCAGGCCCGCGAGAATCGCCGACATGTTGGCGATGGTCTGCTCCAGCGGCAGGTCCTTGCCGGCAATGTAGGTGCCTGCTGCGGACGTGGAGTTGGGCATCAACAGCGCCTGGGCATCGGCGTCGAGGTTCTCGACTTCCTCAATCACGAATTCCGGCCCGGCCTGCACCACTTTCTTCACGGTGCAGCGGTCGATGGAACGCAGGATGCCTTGGCGGTCCTTGTCGGAGATATCTGCGGGCAATTCGACCTGGATCTTGAAAATCTGGTTGTAGCGGTTTTCCGGGTCGACGATGTTGTTCTGCGACAGGCGAATATTCTCGGTGGGAATATTGCGCGTCTGGCAGTACAACTTCACAAAGTACGCCGCACACAACGCCGACGAAGCCAGGAAGTAGTCGAATGGCCCCGGTGCCGAACCATCGCCCTTGTAGCGGATGGGCTGGTCGGCAATGACCGTGAAGTCATCGAACTTGGCTTCAAGCCGAAGGTTGTCGAGAAAGTTGACCTTAATTTCCATGCGGGCACACCAGAATAACGAGCTAAACAAATTGGCCGCCATTATGAAGCGTTTCGCCGGGAAGTCTCAGGGTTTTGCGTATGGGCTGCTGATCGGTGCTAATGTCCGCCCTGTGGGAGCGCGTTGCTCCAGTTAGATAATGCTCACCACTGCCAGGACAGGCCATGGAACCGATAGCGCCGAACGCCGCACTGTTGATCATCGATATGCAAAAAGGCATGGCCGATCCCACCCTTGGCCGCCGCAACAACCCAGACGCTGAGCAGCACATACAGCAATTGCTCAATGCCTGGCGCCAGGCGCAACGCCCGATCATTCATGTGCGGCATATCTCCCGCTCTGGCGCTTCGGTGTTCCGGCCAGGCCAGCCCGGCTGTGAGTTCCAGGATGCGCTGCACCCTCTGGCCCATGAGCATGTGGTGGAAAAAAACGTACCGGATGCATTCAGCGCCACGGGCCTGGAGCGCTGGCTGCACCTGCGCTCGATCCAGCAGTTGGTAATCGTCGGGGTCATCACCAACAATTCAGTGGAATCCACCGCACGCTCGGGCGGCAACCTGGGGTTCGACGTGATCGTGGCGGCGGATGCCTGTTTTACCTTCGATCAAACCGACTTGTCGGGACGGCTGTGGGCCGCAGAGGATGTGCATGCGTTGTCGCTCAGTAACCTGGCGATGGACTATGCAAGGGTGTTCAATACCGGGGAAATATTAGATCCATGTAACCCGCGATGCGCTTTTTGATGCAATGCTGCACCTGTGGCGAGGGAGCTTGCTCCCGTGACGGCCTTAAAGCCGCCGCGTGCCTAAATGTGGCCCCGATTCGCCTGCCCCCATCGTTCATGGAAAACGGCTAAAACACCCCGGCATCCTCCAGCATTTGCGGCAACGCCTGCGGCCATACCGTATCGCTCGTCGCGAGCAGCGCCTCTGCCGACCACCAATGATGATCCGCCATCACCTGGGTCTCCTCTACTGTCCATTCGGCCCTGGAAAGCGCGTCGCTGGATGCATGCACAACGAAGTACCGCTCTACTGCCAACACGGTTTCACCGCTGGGTAACATCAACGGGAAACTACGCTCTGCCACGGATTCCCCAACGCTGCTGACCGTGATACCCGTCTCTTCGCGCAACTCACGAATCGCGGCGCTGTGAAAGCTCTCCCCCGCCTCCACGCCACCGCCGGGCGTGGCCCAGTAATCCTGGCCGGCCAGGGCGCCGACGTTATGCACGAAGCGAAACAGCAACACTTGCTGTGCAGGGTTGATGACCAGTAATCGTGCGGCTTTGCGTTCACGCATCTGATTGATTCCTTTCTATAAGAGCCGAAACCATCCAACTCAAAAATGCCCGTAGGCGTGTCGTAAATGCCTCGCCCTCGGCGCTCGGGTTGCGTGCCTCAAACAGGAAGTAGGCGATTTGCACGCGCATGGTCGGGTAATGCTGAACGAACAGCCCGACGTAGTCTTCCAGGGTTTGCGGCCAGGTTTGCGCATCCTCGGCTCGCAGGGTGTGGGTAGCGCGGATCAAGGCCCGCGATGCTTCCCGCTGCAGGTCAAGCCGTGTGCGTTCAGTACTGGCCTGTTCGATGCGCAACAGGTACGCCGTGAGCGCCTGTTCAAAATCGCCGTTGACCGCCAGGGCGATGGCACGGGACGGGCGAAACGGTTCGACGTGCAGTGACAGGTCTTCGCCCCAGAGACAGCGGCAATGATGTTTGAGCCAGAAGCCCCAACTGTTTAGGTTTTCAGGCGTCAACACTTGGGCGCGGTGGCCGATGTCGAAGTCGATCTTGGTGACGCTCGGATGCCGTTGCTCCAAAGCGAGTCGGGCCGACTCCAATTGTTCAAGCACCGGCGCATTCGGTGGTTCGACCAGTATCAGGGAAAGGTCAAGATCAGAAATGCCGATCTCACCTTCGCCCCGTGCGATGCTGCCATACAGGTAGATCCCGTGCAGCCCCAGCTCAGGCCGGGACAAGGTAGCGCAGATGTCCGTCAGCAGGGGCTGGAACTCGGGTTGTATAGGCCCATCAGCGACGGTAAGGATATAGCCGTCGGCATCGATGCCTGCAGGTTTTTGGGTAGTCACGGGCGATGTACCTCAATCACCAACCCTTCCTCTTCCCTCGGCACACTGAAATGGCGAGTGATCAGGTCAAACTCGGCATCAGTGGCGGCAAAATCATGGTCACCTCGGGCATTGCGCGCATGCAGGCGCGCACGACAGGTGGCATCGTCCAGCTCCAGGTAATGCAGGCAGTGCGGCACCTTGGCTGCCTGGGCCAGGCCGAGTAACCATTGACGATTGGCGAGGGTATTGGCCGGAAAATCCAGCACCACATTGACGCCGCACGCCAACAGATCGATCACCAGCGGCTCAAGTACTCCACGAACCTGCTGGGCACAGCGCAGGTAGTCGGCAATGCTCTGGATCTGACCAGGGTAGAGACTGGCCAGCCACTGGTCTTCGCTGAGCACAATGGCTGCGTGCTCGGTGGCGAGGGTCTTGGCGAGTGTGGACTTGCCGGAGGCGATCTTGCCGCATAACAGGTGCAGGGTTGGCATAAAACGATTCCTTGGAGGAGCCCAACAGGATGAGTCATGCAGGTATTATCGTAAACACATCCAGTTGAATCCTCGTTCCCGAGCGAGGTCACTTATCAGGAGACGACAACGCAATTGGAGGTGGTGATGAACCTTGCAATGACACTCTTCAGTCTGTTTGCCGGTTGGATGGCGATTGTGATTTCGATGCTATGGGGTGTGCTGCGAGTGCTGCGCTGGCACCATGCTTAGCACCCGGGACGGTCGCTACTTTGTGGTCAAGGGGCAGCTGTGGCGCTCTACCAATCCGGCGCTGGATGAAGCGACGCGCCAATACTGGGTCAATGAATTGATGGATGCACGCCGGGCGGTCAAGTCAGCCAAGGGCAGCGCCGACCCCGAAGCCTTGAACGCCGCCCGGCAACGGGTGCAGCGTGCCAAGGTGGCATTGGGCGAGCGTGGCCCTGTGTGGTGGGGCGATGGCAGCCCGGATTACAACCGCCGCCAGGTCAAAAATACGCCCTATTGGGCATGGTTCGAGAAACACCTCGACACGCCATCCCAGTGAACTTTCTTACAAGTGCCATGCTCCTTTCCTATGCGAAGTCAGCGCGCCCTGAGCCCAGGGTGCAGAACGATAAGGAGCCGCCACCAACATGACTACCCTCTCCACTTACCCCGTCGTCAGGCCTGGGCCGTTGCATGGCACTTTGCTTGCCGGCACCGTGCCGTTGTTTCTCGGGGCCTTGCTCAGTGATATCGCCTACGGCCAGACCTACCAGATCCAATGGGCCAATTTTGCGTCCTGGCTGATCGCCGGGGCGCTGGTGTTCTGTGGTTTTGCCCTGCTGTTTGCACTGGTCAACCTGGTGCGCGCCGAACACAAGGGCGGGCGCCCGGTGGCGTACTTCCTGCTGTTGCTGGGCACTTGGGTGCTGGGGCTGGTGAACGCCTTTCAACATGCCAAGGATGCCTACGCCATGATGCCTGCTGGCCTGGTGCTGTCGGCGATCGTCACCGTGCTGGCGATTGTCGCCACCTGGATCGGCTTGACCAACCTGCGCTCAGGAGCTGCCCGATGAAACCACTCAACACACTGACCCTGCTCAGCGCCGCCCTGTTGCTGAGTGCCTGTGGCGGCGAAGGTGACAAGACCCAGGCGCGCGGCCCTGACCCCAAGCTGCCCGAACAACAAAGCAGCCTGTTGCCGAGCATGAAGATTGCCGAGCCCACGCCGTGGGGCGATCAAAAGCCCAAGGTACCCGAAGGCTACAGCGTCACCGCCATCGCCACCGACCTTGCGATCCCGCGCCAGACCCTGGTGCTGCCCAACGGCGATATCCTGGTGGCCGAAGGCCGTGGCGGCAGTGCGGCCAAACTCAAGCCCAAGGACGTGATCGCCAGTGTGATCAAGGCCCAGGGCAACACCAAGGTCAAGGGCGGCAACCGCATTACGCTGCTGCGTGACGCCGACGGTGACGGCACCTATGAACTCAAGACGGTATTCGCCGACAACCTCAACGCTCCCTACGGGCTGGCATTCGCCGACGGCAAACTGTACGTGGCCAACCAGGACGCACTGGTGCGCTTTGACTACGCCGACGGCCAAACCAAGGCCAGCGCCCCGCCCGTCAAAGTCACCGACCTGCCGGCGCAGATCAACCATCACTGGACCAAGTCATTGGCCGTCAGTGACGACGGGCGTCAGCTGTACGTGGGCATCGGTTCCAACAGCAACATCACCGAACGCGGCATGGAAGTGGAGATCGACCGCGCAATGGTCTGGCAGATCGATGCCGCCACCGGCGCGCATAAGCCCTACGCTACGGGCCTGCGCAATCCGACGGCGCTGACCATCCAACCGGGCTCAGGGCAACTGTGGACCGTGGTCAACGAGCGCGATGAACTCGGCCCCGACTTGGTGCCAGACTACCTGACGTCGGTGCGTGAAGGTGCCTTCTACGGCTGGCCCTACAGCTACTGGGGCCAGAACGTCGACCCTCGCGCACAACCGCAAAACCCGGCCAAGGTGGCTGCGGCGATCAAACCCGATTACAGCCTGGGCTCCCATGTGGCCGCGCTGGGCGTGGATTTCTCCATCCCTGCCATGGGTGAAAAATTCGCTGACGGCGCGTTTGTCGGCGAGCACGGCAGTTGGAACCGTGACAACCCAGTGGGCTACAAGGTGATCTTCGTACCGTTCAGCAACGGCAAACCGGCGGGCGAGCCCATCGACTTTGCCACCGGCTTCCGCGGCGACGACGGCAAGACCCGTGGGCGTCCAGTGGGGGTGACGGTGGACCCCAAAGGCGCGCTGATCATTGCCGACGACTTGGCCAATACGATCTGGCGCGTCACGCGTAACCAATAACCGCAGATGACAGGGGCTGCAACGCCCCTGTCAGCCGTCACTCTGCAATTGTGCGTCAAGCCAGGCCAACAACGCCGTAATCTCCTCCCGACTGCCCGTCCCTTGCTGCCTGTAGACCGAAATAGCCTCGGGCAAAAACACGCTTTCTGCGCAGGGCCGCACCAGCGCCCCACTCTCTATCAGCCGGCTTGCGGTACGACGCCAACCCATGGCGATACCGTGCCCTTCCACGGCGGCTTGCAACATCAGCGGGTAACTGTCGAAGGTGGCACTGCGTGCATCCCTGGCCAGCGTGTGGCCGAACATCTGCAGCCACTCATTCCACTCCATCAAATGCGGAGGCTCGGAGCTGTGGTGCAGAAAGGTGCAGGGCTTTAATTCAGCCAGTGATAACGGTTGTTCCGGGCAGAGGTAGCTGGGGCTGCACACCGGGAACACCTCGTCGGAGGCGGTGAACATCAGCGTATGGCTGCCACTGGCGCGCCGGGTACTTTGCAGGGCCACATCGAAATGCCCGTCGAACTGGGTGATCGGCCGCGTGCAGGTCACCACCTGGATCTCGATCTGCGGGTATTGCTGGTGGAAGGTCGCGAGACGCGGCATCAACCAATAGAACGCCTCGCATAGCTGGCATAGCAGTACCACGCGATTTCGCTGGGGCGATGTTCTCAGGCTGACCGCGCCCTCACTGATGCTGTGCAAGGCCAGGCTGACCACCCGCCCCAGCTCACGCCCTTCTTGCGTCAGGAACACCCCACGGTTGCGCCGACAAAACAGCTTGACCCCCAGGTTGTCCTCCAGCCCGCGGATCTGCCGACTGACCGCTGCCTGGGTGATGTGCAATTCATCGGCCGCCTTGGAGAAACTCTCCAGGCGCGCCGCCGCTTCAAACGGCAGGAGGCTGGCCAGAGGCGGTAAGGTTTTGCCAAGTGCATTCATAATCTGTGGTTATGCATCCAAGGCTGAAAACTCGTTTGTAGCACACCCGCCGCGCTGGGCACCATGAATCTCTCACTTCATGGATCAGCCTGATGACCAGCGCCCGCACCTCACTCTTTACCGGTGTGATATTTGCCGTTGTCGCCACCCTTGGCTGGGCGCTGAACTTCATTGCGCCCTACGTCACCGGCGTCTACAGCCTCTACGACTTGATGGCCGTACGGTTTCTGATGGCCGGTGGGCTGGGTCTCGTCTGGATCATGGTGTGCAGGGCGCAATTGAGTGTACTCAGCACCGGCCAGTGCGTACTGGCGGCAGCACTGGGCGCACTGGGTTGCCTCGGTTATGGCGCGTGCATTGCTGCCGGCGTGAAGTTCGGCGGCCCGGTGCTGACGCCAGCGTTTGTCGGCATGGTCCCGGTGCTACTGGCGTTGATAGGCAACGCCAGTCACAAGACCCTGCAATGGCGCCAGTTGGTGATGCCGTTGTCCTGCCTCACCATGGGGCTGTTGCTGGCCACGGTCAGCAGCCTCCAACTGCCCGCCTCCGGCACCGGTTCCTGGCTGGCGGCTTTGTGCTTCTCCCTGGGCGCAGTGGCCTTGTGGCTGGGGTTCAGCGTCATCAATCAACAGCAACTGGCGCGCCTGCCAGCCAGCGCAACCGGTCTGTGGACTGCCCTGATGCTGGTAGGCGCAGGCGGCGCGGCGCTGTGCCTGCTGCCATGGCTATACGCGCTGGGCTTGTTCCGGTTGCCGACCCTTGGCGCGGCTTGGAGCCAGGCATGGCCGCTGTATGCCTGGAGCCTGGGCATCGCGGTGATGTCCACGGTGGTCGGCGCCTGGGCCTGGAATGCGGCAACGCGGCGCCTGCCCATGGTACTGAGCGGTCAGTTGATTGCCATGGAATCACTCTTCGCCAGCCTGCTCGGTCTAGGCTTTCACCAGCGCTGGCCGACGCCAATGGAAGCCGTGGGCCTGGCTGCCGTGCTCGTCGGCGTGGTCATGGCGGTTCGTATCCTCCTGGCGCAGGCAAAACCCGCCACAACTCATTAGACCTTAGGGGAGACTCAACCATGACCCATTCAAACGACGCACTGGCACTGCCCCACACCTTTGACTTCCGCACTCAAGCCGTGCGCTGGGGCCAACTGGGTACCCAGGGGCCGGCGCTGGTGATGGTGCATGGCACGCCGTTCTCCTCCCATGTGTGGCGGCGTATCGCGCCCTTGTTTGCCCAGCAGTACCGCGTGTTCTATTACGACCTGCTTGGCTATGGCCAGTCTGAACAGGCGCCGGGCCAGGACGTGTCCCTGGGCGTGCAAAACCTGTTGCTCGCCGCACTGCTACACCATTGGGGCCTGAAACGCCCCCATGTGCTGGCCCATGATTTTGGCGGCGCCACGGCACTGCGCTCGCATCTGCTCGATGGCTGCGACTATGCCAGCCTGACCTTGATCGACCCCGTCGCCATGGCGCCCTGGGGTTCGCCGCTGGTGCAGCATGTGCGCCGCCATGAACAGGCCTTCAGCGACGCGCCGGCCTATATCCATGAGGCGATTGTGCGTGCCTATCTACAGGGCGCCGCCTTCACGCCGCTACCTGCCGAGGTGCTGCTCGCCTACGTCACGCCCTGGACAGGCGAGATTGGCCAGCCCGCCTTCTATCGCCAGATTGCGCAAATGGACCAGCGCTATACCGACCAGATTGAAGACCGGCTCACCGGGCTGCGTTGCCCGGTGCAATTGCTCTGGGGAGAGGAGGACCAATGGATCAACGTGGCACAGGGCGACGCGCTCGCAGGTAGATTAGGTGCACGCTACCTGCGCGTCCCGCGTGCGGGGCATCTGGTGCAAGAGGACGCGCCTGAGGTCATCACCGCTGCCTTGATGACCTTTCTAGGTGGCGTTACAGGTCAGTGATTTCCTTGTGGCGCGGCACCAGCGTCTTCATCACGCTCCAGGCCACCAGGTAAGCCAGGGCGCAGATGGCAAACATGATCATGTAGCCGGTATGGATGTCGTTGATGGACTTGTAATAGTCGAACACCCAGCCACCGATCTTGGTCATGAGCACGCCACCCAGGCCACCGGCCATGCCGCCAATGCCGACCACCGAGGCCACGGTTTTCTGCGGGAACATATCGGATACGGTGGTGAAAATGTTGCATGACCACGCCTGGTGTGCCGAAGCGCCCACACCGATCAGCAGCACCGGCACCCAGAAGCTGAGGTAACCCAACGGCTGCGCCAGCAACACCACCAGCGGGAACAGCGCAATCACCAGCATGGCTTTCATGCGCCCGTCATAGGGGGCATCGCCGCGCGCCATGAAGTAGCTGGGGAACCAGCCGCCGCCAATACTGCCGACCATGGTCATGCTGTACAGCACCGCCAGCGGCATCACGATATCGGCGCCTTTCATGCCGTATTGGGCAGACAGGTAGGTGGGCAACCAGAACAGGAAAAACCACCACACGCCGTCTGTCATGAACTTGCCGAAGGCAAACGCCCAGGTCTGGCGGTAGGTCAATAGTTTGAACCAGGAGACTTTCTTCCCTGCGGTGCCCGTTGGTGCCGGGGTAAATGGTTGTACGGTCTGGTCGCTACGGATGTAGGCCAGTTCCTCAGGTGACAGGCGTTTTTGCTGTTCCGGTTTTTCATACACAGCGGCCCACACGGCTACCCAGACAAAACCCAGCATGCCAATGACCATAAACGCTGCCTCCCAGCCCCACATACCAGCAATCAGTGGCACACAGATTGGCGCCAGGATCGCACCGACGTTGGCCCCGGAATTGAAGATGCCGGTGGCCAGGGAGCGTTCTTTCTTGGGGAAATATTCGGCAGTGGCCTTGATCGCGATCGGGAAGTTACCCGCTTCGCCAATCGCCAACACAGCCCTTGAGAGCATGAAACCGGCAATGGACACCGGGATTACGGCCAGGCCAATGGCACCACTGACCGCCGCGATGCCCTCGCCCATCGGCACCGAAAACGCATGCATGATCGCGCCAGTGGACCAGATGCCAATGGCTACCATATAGGCGGCCTTGGTGCCGATCCTGTCGACGAAGCGCCCGGCAAACAGCATGGAAATGGCGTAGACAAACTGGAACACCGCCGCGATGTTGGCGTAATCGGTGTTGCTCCAGCCAAACTGCGTTGACAGTTGCGGTGCCAAGAGGCTGAGCACCTGGCGGTCGAGGTAATTGACCGTGGTCGCGAAAAACAACATCGCGCAGATCGTCCAGCGATAGCTGCCGACCGCCTGGCCGACACGAAGGGCACTGATGGGCTCGTTCAGATTCATGGCATCACTTTTTATTTTTGTTAGGTAGGACATATGTAACGTCATATGTCGTCGTACAACTGCAAGTTTTATAGCGAGACGCCCGCGCAGTGTCAATCGCAAAGATTGCCGCTTATCCAGTATTTACGTGAATTCGAAAAATGTCAGTGCTGTGAAGTTGTAGGACGACAAACCCTGAGCACTAGGCTGGGCGCTTGACCGGGGACATCATCCAGCAGGCCAAAGCGTTGCATGCCGAGCTTCTCCAATACGCGGATCGACGCAGCATGATCGGGCCGCACTAACCCGAAGACTTCCGGTAGCGATAGCGTGTCGAACGCGAGCGCCAGGGCGTCACGACCCAGCTCAGTGGCATACCCCTGCCCCCAGGCCTCCACGGCCAGACGATAGCCAAGGTTGATGCGCCGCTGCGTCAGGTAATTAAGGGGCGCGATGCCGCCAAACCCGATGATGTGGTCGGGGGTCTCTTTGCGGGCAATCGCCCACCAGCCGTAGCCCTGGGAAGCCCATTGCTCCAGCCAGTGATCCAAGAGCCGTTGTGCCGCCCCCAGGTTGGGCAGCGGGCCGGCAGGATTGAACAGGTTGGTCTGTGGATCGCCGAAGATCGCGAACAATCGCTGAACGTCTGCGGGTCGTGGTTGGCGGTAGGTAAGGCGTGAATGACTGCTTGGCATTTAAAATGACTTCCCTGTTTTGCCTGATTGCCAATGACAACCCCCCTGTGGGAGTGCTCGAGCTGTAGCGAGGCCGCGATGGCGATAGGTCAGACAACACAAATGCCAACAGTACAGCCGCCCTCGTCACCTCGCCGGAGTGCCAGGCACTGAATTTTTGACTGAACCACCGCTTTCGCAGGCAAGCCAGCTCCCACATTTGATCTGTTTTGCCGCTAGTTATGCATAAGCCTCGAAAACCGACGTTTCATCCCATGCGATAAAAAATACACAAAGCGGTGAATTATTTCGTGTCCACTTGTATCTGAACTGACAGAGCGGTGCCATCGTAGCGATGGCACCTCCCCTGTTCAGCTTTTGAGTGGCCCGCATGAAACTACGTAAAAAACGCGTCAAACCCATCGGATTGAAAGACATCACCATTGTCGACGACAACAAGATGCGCAAGGCGATCACCGCCGCCGCACTTGGCAATGCCATGGAATGGTTCGACTTTGGCGTCTATGGCTTTGTCGCCTATGTGCTGGGCAAGGTGTTCTTCCCCGACGCTTCCCCCAGCGTGCAGATGATCGCAGCACTGGCCACCTTCTCCGTACCTTTCCTGATTCGCCCGCTGGGCGGCTTGTTCTTCGGCGCACTGGGCGATAAGTACGGGCGGCAAAAAGTTCTGGCCGCCACCATCGTGATCATGTCCTTGAGCACCTTTGCCATCGGCTTGATCCCCGGCTATGCCTCCATTGGCATCTGGGCCCCGATCCTGTTGCTGCTGTGCAAAATGGCCCAAGGTTTCTCGGTGGGCGGCGAGTACACCGGCGCGTCGATTTTCGTGGCTGAGTACGCCCCGGACCGCAAGCGCGGCTTCCTTGGCAGTTGGCTGGACTTCGGCTCCATCGCCGGTTTTGTGCTCGGCGCGGGTGTGGTGGTGTTGATCTCCACCGTGCTCGGTGAAGCCGAATTCGAGGCCTGGGGCTGGCGCTTGCCGTTCTTCCTCGCCCTGCCCCTGGGCATCATCGGCCTGTACCTGCGCCACGCGCTGGAAGAAACCCCGGCGTTTCAACAGCATGTCGACAAACTCGAACAGGGTGACCGCGAAGGCCTGAGCCACGGCCCTAAAGTCTCGTTCAAGGAAATCGCCACCAAGCACTGGCGCAGCCTGCTGACCTGCATCGGTATCGTCGCGGCCACCAACGTGACCTACTACATGCTGCTCACCTACATGCCGAGCTACCTGTCCCACAACCTGCACTATGCCGAAAACAGCGGCGTGCTGATCATCATCGCGATCATGGTCGGTATGTTGTTCGTGCAGCCGTTCATTGGTTTTGTCAGCGACAAGATCGGCCGCAAGCCTTTCATCATCGCCGGCAGCATTGGCTTGCTGTTCCTGTCGATCCCGGCCTTCATGCTGATTACCAGTGGCAAGACCGGCCTGATTTTCGGCGGCCTGTTGATTCTGGCGGTGGTGCTGAACTTCTTTATCGGCGTGATGGCGTCGACCTTGCCAGCAATGTTCCCCACCCACCTGCGCTACAGCGCCCTGGCCAGCGCCTTCAACGTCTCGGTACTGATCGCCGGTGTTACGCCGACCGCCGTGGCCTGGCTGGTGGAGAGCACCAACGACCTGTACATGCCCGCCTATTACCTGATGGTGTTTGCAGTGGTGGGCCTGATCACGGGCCTGACCATGAAGGAAACCGCCAACAAGCCCCTGCGTGGCGCGGCCCCGGCGGCTTCCGACATGGAAGAAGCCAAGGAGCTGCTGCAGGAGCATCACGACAATATCGAGCAGAAAATCGAAGACATCGATGCCGAGATTGCCGCGCTGCAAACCAAGCGGGAAAACCTGGTACAGCAACACCCGCGCATCAACTAATAACCTGACTGTGCGTGGTCGCGGCCTGCGACCACGCCATTGGAGCGTTCAGCATGGTTTCAAGCGTCACCGCCGCACACAGGTTACTCAGCGCAGACGAGCGCGCTGCCATTGCCGAAATTGAAGCAACCACCAACATCCTCAAGCTGGTCACTCGTCTGACCGGGATGAGATTCGCCGGCATCGCCAAGTTCACCGACCAGGAATGGGTGGTGTGCTCGGCCTACGACCCGCTGCAAATGGGCATCAACGTCGACGACGTACTCGACCTTGAAACCACCCTGTGCAGTGAGTTCTGCATCAACCCACACACCCTGTTCATCCCCCAGATCAGCCAGAACGGCCGTTTCGCGTCACGCCCGGTGGTCAAGCAATACGCCATCGAAAGCTACGCCGGCGCGCCGATCTTCCTGCCCGATGGCCGCCTGTTCGGGGCGCTGTGTGCGCTGGACTCACGGGCCATGCTGTTCGACGACCCGAACCTGCCGGAAACCCTGAGCCTGTTCGCACGGCTGATTGGCTGCATCTTCTACGCTAATCTGACCCCGGCGGATCACTGACACCCGCCCGGCCCCGCAGTGTTGCCATATCACGCTTGGGCGGCACCCCGAACAGCCGGCTGTACTCACGGCTGAATTGCGACGGGCTCTCATACCCGACTTTGAACGCGGCACTGGAGACATCCTGGTGCTCGTTCAACATCAATCGTCGTGCTTCATTCAGACGCAGCCATTTCTGGTATTGCAGCGGGCTCATCGCGGTCAGTTGCCGGAAGTGATGGTGAAAGGTCGCCGCGCTCATTTGCACCCGCGCTGCCAGCTCTTCCACACGCAGGGCTGCGTCGAAATTCAACTTCAGCCAGTCGATGGCCTTGGCAATCCGATAGCCCTGCCCGTCCACCGAGCAGATCTGGCGCAGTCGGCCGGCCTGGTCGCTTTTCAATAGCCGGTAATGAATCTCGCGTTGGATCAATGGCGCAAGTACCGGGATAGCCTCGGGTTCATCCAGCAACGCCACCAGGCGCGCGAATGCGGCCAGCATGCCGTCGGTGACCGTGCCGATCCCCACGCCCTTCATGACCGCACGCTCACGCACCGGCGGCAAGCCACCCTGGGCGATCAGCTCGGCGAGCATGCGCAGGTCCAGCTTGAACGTCAGCCCCAGGCACGGCTGCTCGGGGCTGGCCGCCAGCACCTCGGAATTGGCCGGGATGTCCAGCGACGTCACCAGGAACCGGGAAGTGTTGTAGGGGTAGCCCTCGCCACCGACCCACAACTGCTTCTCGCCCTGGGCCACCAGCACGATGCACGGCTCAACCATGCACACCACCGGCGCAGCGGGTTGCTCACGCCGATAAAAGCCCAGGCCGGGGATCGGCATGGCGTAGTCGCCGGGCGACGGCGTGCGCGAACCAATCGACTGGATCAGCGCGTTCAATGGGGTGGGAGTGGATGTCATGACAGACCCTTTCAATGCTTCATTGCACTTTACCCGCGCAAGTCACGGGCGTCGTCACCTGGCACTGAAACTCAGAGGATCAGGCAAGTAATCCACTCAAATGCACTACAGAAGCCCTGCCGTCACCCGGAAAATGTGCTGACACTTCACGAGGAACACCCCTATGAAACGCCTCTTGCTCGCCCTGGGTTTGTTGGTGACTTCTCTTTCTTCATTTGGAGCCGATATGTCTAACGGTGCGGATAACTTCTACAGCAGCGACACAGTGACGGCCGAACCTGTCACCTTCAACAATCAATACGGCATGCAGGTCGCAGGCACGCTGTTCGTGCCCAGGCACCTTGCCCCAGGCTCAAAGCACGCAGCCCTGGTCGTCGGCCACCCGATGGGCGCCGTCAAAGAGCAAAGCGCCAACCTCTACGCCACCAAAATGGCTGAACAGGGCTTCGTGACCCTGTCCCTGGACCTGTCGTTCTGGGGCCAAAGCGCTGGCACACCACGCAACGCGGTGTTGCCCGACCTCTACGTGGAAGACTTCAGCGCCGCCGTGGACTTTCTCGGCACTCGCCCACAGGTCGACCGGGAACGCATCGGTGCCATCGGCATTTGTGGCAGCGGCAGTTTTGTGATCAGTGCTGCGAAGATCGATCCGCGTCTCAAGGCAATCGCCACCGTCAGCATGTACGACATGGGCGCGGCCAACCGCAATGGCCTCAAGCACGGCATGACCTTGCAACAGCGCCAGCAGATCCTGCGCCAGGCCGCCAACCAGCGCTATGTAGAGTTCCAGGGCGGCGAGACCCTCTACACCGGTGGCACGCCGCAGAGCCTCACGGGCGATCCGGTCGGCGACGAGTTCTACGACTTCTACCGCACCCCCCGCGGCGAAGTCACCCCGGCAGGCGCCTCATCGCAGACCACCACCCGGCCGACGCTGACCAGTAACGTCAAGTTCATGAACTTCTACCCCTTCAACGATATCGAGACGATCTCGCCGCGCCCACTGCTGCTGATTACCGGGGCCAACGCGCACTCCCGTGAATTCAGTGAAGACGCCTATCAACGCGCCGCCGAGCCCAAGCAATTGCTGGTCATTCCCAACGCCGGCCATGTAGACCTGTACGACCGCGTCGAACTGATCCCGTTTGACACGCTCACCACCTTCTTCCAGAGCCACTTGCAGTGAGGTCCGTTACCCCTCAATCGCAACGCTGGGGCGCGGTGCTGGCGATGTCGCTCGCGGCGTTTGCCTTGGTCGCCTCCGAGTTCATGCCGGTCAGCCTGCTGACACCGCTGGCCGCTGACTTGCACATCACTGAAGGCCAGGCCGGCCAAGGCATTTCCGTGTCCGGGGTGTTTGCCCTGCTCACCAGCCTGGTAATCGCGGCGGTTGCCGCAAGGATGGATCGCAAGCGCCTGCTGATGGCCCTGACCCTGCTGATGATCGTCTCTGGCAGCGTGGTGGCGTTCGCACCGAATTACGCGGTGTTCATGCTCGGGCGTGCGTTGATTGGGGTGGCGATTGGCGGCTTCTGGTCGCTGTCGGCGGCCACGGCAATGCGCCTGGTCGAGCCCGCCCAAGTGCCACGGGCCTTGGCCATCGTCAACGGTGGCAACGCCCTGGCGACGGTGATCGCGGCGCCGCTGGGCAGCTTTCTTGGCGGCCTGATTGGCTGGCGCGGCGCATTCTTTTGCGTGGTGCCAGTGGCCGTGATTGCGCTGGCCTGGCTGTGGCTGAGCTTGCCGGCGCTCAAGCACAGCGGCACGGCGGCCACCGGCAATGCGCTGCGCCTGCTGAAAAACTCCAAGGTGGCCTTGGGCATGTGCGCCGTCAGCCTGTTCTTCATGGGCCAGTTCATGCTGTTCACTTACTTGCGGCCATTCCTGGACGGCGTGACCCGGGTCGAGGTGTCCACCCTGTCGCTGATGCTGCTGGTGCTCGGCCTGGCCGGCCTGGCGGGTACGGTGTTGATTGAGCATTTGCTCAAGCGTCACCTGTACCCGACGCTGATTGCCATTCCGTTGATCATGGCCGGCATTGCTCTTGCGCTGGTGGGGTTCGGCGGTTCAGCGATTGTCACCACCCTGCTGTTGGGCTGCTGGGGCCTGGTAGCGACAGCTGCTCCGGTTGGCTGGTGGACATGGCTGGCACGCACCTTGCCCGACGACGCTGAGGCCGGCGGGGGGTTGATGGTCGCCATCATCCAGTTGGCGATTGCCGCCGGTGCCACCGTCGGTGGCGTGGCATTCGACTTGAGCGGCTACCGGGCCACCTTCGAGTTGAGCGCCGCCTTGCTGGTAGTCGCCACGCTGCTGGCTTACCTGGCATCCCGGCGCCCTGCTCACGCATCCATGGCAAGCGGCACTACTTGAAAAAATGACTCGGCGTTTTACCAAACTGTTTCTTGAACATGCTGGTAAAAGCGCTGGGGCTTTCGTAGCCCAATTCAAACGCCACATCGATGATCTTCTCCCCCACCGCAATGCGCTCCAGCGCCAGCAGCAACCGCGCCTGCTGGCGCCATTGGCCGAAGGTCATGCCGGTTTCCTTGCGGAACAGGCGCTGGATGGTGGTCTGGTCCAATCCCAACCGCGCACTCCAGTCGGCCACGGTGGAGGCATCACTCGGTTCATCCTGCAACGCCAGGCAGATCGGGCTCAGGCGCGGGTCGGCAGGCTGGGGCAGCGACAGCGGCAAGGCCGGGAGAATGGCCAGTTCGTCAAGAATCAGGTGCATGATCCGCGCGTCGCGTGAATCCTCGGCATACGGCGGCTTCAAGCTCACCGAGGCCTTGATCAGTTCACTCAGCAGCGGCGAAACGGTCACCGTCTTGGGCTCGGCCGGCAGGTTGGGGAAGCTGTCCGGGCGCACGAACACGCTGCGCATCTTCAGCGTACCCACGCAACGCAGTGAGTGAACTTGACCGCAAGGCATCCAGAAGCCACGATTGGGCGGCACCGTCCATTGCCTCAGGGCCGAGTACACCACCATCACACCGCCAATGGCGTACAGCAGTTGGTGCTTGTTGTGGCTGTGTTCGGGGATCACCCAGTTTTCGGGGTAATCGGTGGCCGAACTGATGACGGCCCAGTCGCCCTCATCGATCTCTCGCAGAAATTTATCCAGTGATTTGATCATTTCGCCCTTTTTGCGATGGTTTCTGCCCGAATTGCGCGAGACAGGCATTGGCGCCGAATCTAGCATAAACGCCGAGTCCAGATGGAGTGGCGGTTCACATCACCGCCGCCCGCCTCCACGCCTGTCAGCTGCCTTGTACGGAATGCCCGCATGTCCACAGTCACAGCGTCACCCGCCGCACCTTCGACCAGCCCGCAAGTAAGCCCCTTAGTCATGCGCGTCCTGGGCGCCTGTGCCCTGGCGCACCTGATCAATGACTTGATCCAGGCTGTGCTGCCATCGATCTACCCGATGCTCAAGGCCAACTACGGCCTGAGCTTCACCCAGGTCGGCCTGATCACCCTGACCTTCCAGTTGACCGCCTCGCTGCTGCAACCGTGGATCGGCTACCACACCGACCGCCACCCCAAACCCTGGTTATTACCAGCGGGCATGGTGTGCACCTTGATCGGCATCCTGATGCTGGCCTTTGTCGGCAACTTCCCGGCGATATTGCTCGCGGCGGCGCTGGTGGGTGTGGGCTCATCGACCTTCCACCCGGAAACCTCCCGCGTCGCACGCCTGGCTTCCGGTGGGCGCTACGGCTTGGCGCAATCGACCTTCCAGGTCGGCGGCAACACCGGCAGCGCTTTCGGCCCGTTGCTGGCGGCGGCGATCATCATTCCCTACGGCCAAAGCCACATTGCCTGGTTCGGCCTGTTTGCGGTGTTCGCCATCCTGGTGCTGTACGGTTTGAGCCGCTGGTACCGCCACCACCTCAACCTGTTCAAGCTCAAGCAAGGCAGCCAGGCGACCCACGGTTTGTCCAAAGGCCGCGTGACCTTCGCCCTGGTGGTATTGGCTGTGCTGGTGTTCTCCAAATACTGGTACATGACCAGCCTGACCAGTTACTTCACGTTCTACCTGATCGAGAAATTCCAGCTGTCGGTAGCCAGCTCGCAGATGTACCTGTTCCTGTTCCTCGGCGCAGTGGCCGTGGGCACCTTCGCCGGCGGCCCGATCGGCGACAAGATCGGCCGCAAGAAAGTCATCTGGTTCTCGATCCTCGGCGCCGCACCGTTCACCCTGGCCCTGCCCTACGTCGACCTGTTCTGGACCGCCGTACTCAGCGTGGTCATCGGCTTTATCATCGCCTCGGCGTTCTCGGCCATCGTGGTGTTTGCCCAGGAATTGGTGCCGGGCAATGTGGGCATGATCGCCGGGATATTCTTCGGCCTGATGTTCGGCTTCAGCGGGATCGGCGCGGCGCTGCTCGGGATGCTCGCTGACCATCACGGCATCGAATACGTGTACAAGCTGTGCTCGTTCCTGCCGCTGGTGGGTATCCTCACGGTACTGTTGCCGTCGACCAAAGGCGTTTGATCGATCACGTCGCCCCATAACCGTAGTTATCTACAACTTTGGGGCGACGCGGGACCTGTGGCGAGGGAGCTTGCTCCCGTGACGGCCTGCTAGCCGAAGCCTATCTACCTGACACCCCCACGATCCAGAGGTGGGTGGCTTGCCTGCGATAACCATAGGTATCGACACAACTCCTTAGCGCTCAACGGTAACCACGATGCGAAGCGAGCCGCTCTTGATCTGCTACGGATATGTCCACAATCCAACTGTGTTGACTGCCAGGCCGCCTTCGCGAGCAAGCCAGCTCCCACTTTGGATCGTCGTGTGTCAGTCAGATCAGCGTCGCTGGCAGGTCGTCACGGGAGCAACAAGCCTCACTTCATGGCCCGGCGAGAAAATCCATTAACCACGATATAGAGCAAAGGCCCTACCGACACAAACACTGCCGTCAGTAAAAAATACGGCAGCACTGAGACCATCGACCGCCCTCGCCTACGCGCATCCCGGTACATCCACACACACGCCAGCACCGCCATCAGATACAGGTCAATCACCACCTGCGCCGTATCGGGCCGGGACATCAGTTCCCATCCAAATGCCAGCAATGATCGCTCTGCCGTGAGCATGGTCGCCACCGTATTGAGGGTAAACCCGAGCAAGGCAGCCAGGGAGGTCTGTGCATGGTCTCTTCCTTGAAGTGCAACGTTAATCAGCGCGGCCACCTTAGCGACAAGAGGCTGCCGCTCGCAATCCTGCAGACGTCTTTCCCGAGATGTCCTGCGCGCCGCCTACACGAAGTATGCCGCGCTGGTTTTGTGAAATATCTGTACGTAGACTGCCGCCATACCCCCACTTGAAGGCGGCGAAAAAAACGTGATGCAAGTTACTGAAGTCTCTATTGCCCAATTGCGCGCTGCGCTTGAAGCCGGCCAGACCACGGCAGTTGAACTGGTGCAGGCGTACCTGGCGCGGATCGATGCCTACGATGGCCCGCAGACGGCCACTGCACTGAACGCCGTGGTGGTACGCAACCCCGATGCGCTCAAAGAAGCCCAGGCGTCCGATGCGCGCCGTGCCAAGGGGCAAACCCTGGGGCCGCTGGATGGCATTCCTTACACCGCCAAGGACAGTTACCTGGTCAAGGGGTTGACGGCTGCATCCGGCAGCCCGGCGTTTGCCAAGCTGGTGGCCCAGCGCGATGCCTTCACCATTGAGCGTCTGCGTGCCGGTGGCGCTATCTGCCTGGGCAAGACCAACATGCCGCCGATGGCCAATGGCGGTATGCAGCGTGGCGTGTACGGTCGCGCCGAAAGCCCCTACAATGCCGACTACCTCACCGCGCCGTTTGCGTCGGGTTCCTCCAACGGCGCTGGTACCGCCACCGCCGCCAGCTTTGCCGCGTTCGGGCTAGCTGAAGAAACCTGGTCCAGCGGTCGCGGCCCGGCCTCCAATAATGGCTTGTGTGCCTACACGCCGTCCCGTGGCGTGATTTCGGTGCGCGGCAACTGGCCACTGACCCCGACCATGGACGTGGTGGTGCCTTATGCACGCACCATGGCCGACCTGCTGGAAGTGCTCGACGTCGTGGTGGCCGAAGACCCGGACACACGTGGTGACCTGTGGCGCCTGCAACCCTGGGTGCCGATCCCCAGCGTCACCTCGGTGCGCCCGGTGTCCTACGCGGCGCTGGCAGTCGACAGCGAAAACCTGGCCGGCAAGCGCTTTGGCGTGCCGCGCATGTACATCAACGCCGACCCGGATGCTGGCACCAGCGAAAAACCGGGTATCGGCGGCCCGACCGGACAAAAGATCCACACCCGCGCCACGGTGATCGAACTGTGGCAAGCCGCGCGCCAGGCATTGGAAGCGGCGGGTGCCGAAGTGATCGAAGTGGATTTCCCGCTGGTGTCCAACTGCGAAGGCGACCGCCCCGGCGCGCCGACGGTGTTTACCCGTGGCCTGGTCTCTAAAGAGTTCCTCCACGACGAACTGTGGGAACTGTCTGCATGGGCCTTCGATGACTTCCTGCGCGCCAACGGCGACCCGCACCTGAACCGCCTGGCCGATGTGGACGGGCCGAGCATCTTCCCCCACGACCCCGGCACCCTGCCCAACCGTGAAGACGACCTGGCCGCCGGCATGGACGAATACGTGCGCATGGCCCAACGCGGCATCACGCCATGGGACCAGATCAGCACCGTGCCCGATGGCCTGTGCGGCCTGGAGCAAACCCGGCGCCTGGACCTGGAAGACTGGATGGACACCCTCGGGCTCGACGCCGTGCTGTTCCCCACCGTGGCCGACGTAGGCCCGGCGGATGCCGATGTGAACGAAGCGTCTGCCGACATTGCCTGGAGCAACGGCGTGTGGGTGGCCAACGGCAACCTCGCCATCCGCCACCTGGGCGTGCCCACCGTCACCGTGCCGATGGGCGTGATGGCGGATATTGGCATGCCGGTGGGGCTGACCTTCGCCGGGCGTGCCTATGACGATTCGGCGCTGTTGCGCTTTGCCTCGGCGTTCGAAGCCACCGGCAGCAAACGGATGATCCCGCCGCGTACGCCACCGCTGGCGGCTATCTAGCTGGGCTCCTCACTCAAATGCGGGCTTGCTGTGGCGAGCAAGCTTGCTTGCGCTGGGGTGCGTAGCGCCCCCAAAAAGCCGGCTCCAGCTGCGCTGTCGAGCGAGAGCAAGCTCCCTCGCCACAGCAAGCCCGCTCCCACACTTTTTGTTCATATTTCAGTTTAAACACCGTGGTGCGAGGACCGAAGCACCTCGTTGCGACGCTGCCACTCCTCCACCACATCCCCCAAAGTCTTGGGTGCGCCGTTACGAATCCACGCCATGAATGGACGGTTGAACTTGAACGCCGGGCCACACTGCTCAAGCATAAAGCGGCGCACGTTCTGGGTGTTTTTATAGCTAGGGGTGACGGGTGTAGCGCGGGTGATGAAGTCGCTGTGCCAGTCAAAATCCATGATGTACCTCGGCTGCGCGGATGGTGATGAACACTCTAGCGCCTACTCACCTCAAGCTCCTGCAAAATTTCACTTTCCTTCCGCCTTGAGAATATTGCATGGTTGTACGACGACGTACTTCGTCGTATTTCTTAACAACAATAAGGAAACACCCATGTCCAACTTCAAAGTGCTGATCGGATTTCTGTGCCTCTTCTCCGGCTACGTCGCCGCCGCGCCCGGCGCCGCCGAGAAGGATGTAGCCCAGGCAGTCGATCAATTGACCCAAGCCATGCTGCATCTGGACCTCAAGCAGCTTCATGCACTGACGTCCGACAAGCTGACCTACGGCCACTCCAGCGGCAAGGTGCAAAACAAGGCGCAATTCATTGCCGACCTGGAAACCCATACCAGCGCATTCAAAACCCTGGAGATGCAAAACCAGACCATCACCCTCAACGGCGATACCGCCCTGGTGCGCAACCACTTCCATGCCCTGGCGGTGAACAGCGGTGTGGACACACCAACCGATATCGACAACTTTCAGGTTTGGCAAAAACAGCACGGCCAATGGCTGCTGATTGGGCGCCAGGCTTACAAGTACTGAGCAAACCTCACCACGCCACCACCTTGCGCACCTTCACCAGCGCCTCACGCAATGCCGCCATGGGCACCGAACCCAGGGCCAGGCGCAGCGCGTGGGGCACCTGGGCCGAGACCGCGAACGGTTCGGCGGTTGAAACCGAGATGCCCGCGCGCTGCAAGGTCATGGCGACCTGATCGGCGCGGGCGTCTTCCGCCAACGGTAGCCACAGAAAGTAGGAGGACGGGTGACTGATGGTCTTCACGCCCCTCAGCACCTGTGCTGCCAACGCTTGACGAGCCTGGGCATCCGCACGCTTTTGCGCCTCCAGTTGCGCCACCGTGCCGTCCTCGAGCCAGCCCACCGCAATCGCGCTCATCACCCCCGGCACGTTCCAGGTGGTGGCCATGATCGTGCGCTCCAAGCCGCTCACCCAAGCCATAGGCGCAGCGATAAAGCCCACGCGTAAACCGGTGGCGACACTCTTGGACAGCCCGCCGATGTACACCGTGCGCTCCGGTGCGAGGGTCGCCAAGGGTGGCGGCGCTTCTTCGGCGAGAAACGCATAGGCGCCATCCTCGATGATCATCAGGTTGTGCTGCCGGGCGATTGCCACCAAGCGCTCGCGCAGCGCCAGGCTCATCACCCAGCCCAGCGGGTTATGCAGGGTCGGCATGCTGTACACCGCTCGCACCGGGCGCTGGCGACACAGGCTGTGCAAGTGGTCCAGGTCCGGGCCGTTGGCTGTGACTGGGATGGCGACCAGTTCCAGGTGCAGGGTTTCGGCCAGCACCTTGAACCCCGAATAGGTCAGTGCATCCACCGCGACCACATCCCCAGGCTTGAGCAAGGTCATCATGCTCACCGCCAGGCCATGCTGGGCGCCGCTGACCACCAGCACCTGCTCGGCTTGCACCGTCAACCCTCGGTTCAACAAGTGCCGGGCCACGGCGGCGCGCTCGTGCACACGTCCGGCATGGGGCTGGTAGCGCAGCAACGCCTCCAGGTCGCCAGACAGGGCGAGTTGGCGCAACGCCGTGCGCAGCAGCTCGGCCTGACCCGGCAAAGACGGATAGTTGAAATTCAGGTCAAGCAAACCCGCCGCAACCGTCATCTGCCCACTGCCCTGCCCCGGTGGCAAGGCAATCTCACGCACGAAAGTGCCGCGCCCGGTTTCGCCACTGACCAGGCCCATGGCTTCCAGCTCGCTGTACACCCGGCTGGCGGTGACCAACGCCAGGCCATGCTCGGCCGCCAATTGCCGATGGGTAGGCAACCGCGTGCCGGGCTGCAATTGGCCGCTGCGGATGGCCTCGGCGAAGGTATCGACCAGCGTCTTGTAGCGAGCACGGGGCATAGGGCTGTATCCATGACAATTTTTTGATTGTCTTAATCTTCAATCCTAGGATGCCCACCACGCAACTGCCATTTTCGGACAGGTCCCCCATGGAACGCACTTCTCCTCTCGGCACTCTGGACAGCAGCACCCAGGGTTGGATCAACGGTTTTATCGGTGTGGTGATTTTCAGCGGCTCGCTGCCAGCCACGCGCCTGGCGGTCATGGAATTCGATCCGGTGTTCCTGACCATGATCCGCGCCACTCTCGCGGCGCTACTGGGGTTGTGCCTATTGGGGGTATTCAAGGAAAAACGCCCCACGCGCCAGCAATCGGCACCGCTGGTTATCGTCGCGCTTGGCGTGGTGATCGGCTTTCCACTGCTGACGGCCCTGGCCCTGCAGTACGTGACCTCGGCCCACTCCATCGTCTTTATCGGCCTGCTGCCACTGGCTACGGCGGTGTTCGGTGTGCTGCGCGGCGGTGAACGGCCGAGGCCGGTGTTCTGGTTGTTTTCGATCCTGGGCAGCCTGTTGTTGGCGCCGTCTACCCTCAGCGGTATCAGCTTGCCGGCCTGGTTGAGCCTGGGCTACGTGGCGGTGTTCAGCATGTTGATCGGCTTTGTATTCTGGTACCGCGGCCTGGCCCAGGGCGGGATTGCCGCGGTCGGCCAGTTGCAGTTGCTGCAACCGTTCTTCGGCTTGGCGCTGGCAGCGGGTTTGCTGCATGAACAGGTCAGCCTGGGCATGGTGCTGGTGACGGTGGCGGTGATCGGCTGCGTGGCCGGGGCGAAGAAGTTTGCTCGCTAACCCCTGGCCTGCTAAATAGAAGCGTCGCCCAAACAACAACAAGGACTCTGCATGCACAGCGCTTCTCTCCAGGACACCACGGCGCCGGAAGGCATCTGCTACGGCTGCGGCAGCAGCAACCCTCATGGCCTGCACATCAAGAGCCGCTGGGATGACGATGGCGTACACGTCATTGCCGAGCATCAACCCGAGGCCAAATACAGCGGCTGGCCAGACCTGGTCTACGGTGGCCTGATCGCCATGCTGGTGGACTGCCATTCCAACTGGACCGCCATGGCCTACCACTACCGCGCCGAACAGCGTGAACCCGGCAGCCTGCCGCGCATCGACTGCGTCACCGGTAACCTGGGGATCAAATTCATCAAGCCCACGCCCATGGGTGTGCCCCTGGTCCTGCGGGCGCGGGTCGAAGGCGAAATCGGTCGCAAAAGCCGGGTGGTCTGCGAAGTGTATGCAGGCAGCGTGCTCACCGCCGTCGGCGACTCGGTGTTCGTGCGCGTCGACACCGGGCAACTGGCCGCCGCCGCCCATGGCCGCGAGGTTTGATCCTGGTCTACAGTGACGGCAACCGCTAATCGAGGACTGCACCGATGACTCGTCTGACCGCGAAAGACTTTGCTCCCGAACTGCTGGAACTCTACGACGGCTATGCCCACGGCAAGATCAACCGCCGCGAATTTCTCGACCGCGCCGCGCTGTTCACCCTCGGTGGCCTCACCGCTTCGGCATTGCTCGCGGCCCTGAGCCCCAATTACGCCTTGGCCGAGCAGGTGAAATTCACCGACCCGGATATCGTCGCCGACTACATCACCTACCCCTCGCCCAAAGGCAACGGCACCGTGCGCGGCTATCTGGTGCGCCCAGCCAAGGCGGCAGGCAAGCTGCCCGCCGTGGTGGTGGTGCATGAAAACCGGGGCCTGAACCCCTATATCGAAGACGTCGCCCGACGCCTGGCCAAGGCCGGCTTTATCGCCTTGGCCCCGGACGGCCTGACCTCGGTGGGCGGCTACCCTGGCAATGATGAAAAAGGCGTGGCCCTGCAGCAGACCGTCGACCCGACCAAACTGATGAACGACTTCTTCGCCGCCATCGAGTGGCTGATGCAGCACGACAGCAGCACGGGCAAAGTCGGCATCACCGGGTTCTGTTACGGCGGTGGCGTGACCAATGCAGCGGCGGTGGCCTACCCGGAACTGGGCGCGGCAGTGTCGTTCTACGGGCGCCAACCCGACGCCAAGGACGTGCCGCGCATCAAGGCGCCGGTCATGTTGCATTTCGGTGAGCTGGATACACGCATCAATGAAGGCTGGCCGGCGTATGAGCAGGCATTGAAGGCCGCGGGGACGAGGTATGAGGCGTTTATCTACAAGGGCGCCAATCATGGTTTTCATAATGATTCGACACCGCGCTATGACGAAGCAGCGGCGAACCTTGCCTGGGAACGCACCCTGGGATGGTTCCGCCAATACCTGATGTAGGAGCGAGCAAGCTCGCTCCTACATAAATGAGGACCTGCCTCCCCAAATGTTATCCAACACTTGCCTGCAACCACCCTTTGAACGCCAACATCGCGGGTGTCTCAGCCCGCGACTGCAAGCGCGTCAACCAATAGCTGCCGGTGGTGATCCCCACCTTGAACGGCTGGCGGATCACATCGATCTCCAATTGCCGTGAAAACATCAGGGCTGGCGCCAGTGCTACGCCAGTCCCTTGCAGCGCGGCCTCCATCATCGCCAGCGAAGAGTCGAACACCACGCTGCGCGGCACCCGTGTATCGCTGGGCAAACCGGCGGCCTGGAACCACAGGTTCCACTCATCGGCACGGTAGGAACGCAGCAAGGTGTGTTTCAGTACGTCAGCCGGGCTGTGCAGTTGTTCGGCAATCTGCGGCACGCACAACACCGTCAGCGGTGCCTCAAGCAAGGGGCAGGCGTCGGTGCCGTGCCACGCGCCGGCGCCAAAGCGGATGGCATAATCCAGGCCCTCGGCAGCGACATCCACGCGGTTGTTGTGGGTGGACAAGCGCAAGTCGATCAACGGGTAGCGGCTGTGAAAATCCGCCAGGCGTGGCAACAACCAGCCCACCGCAAAGGTGCCGACCGCCCCCACCGTCAGGACTTCACGGTAATGCCCGCCTTCAAATTGATCCAAGGTCAGGGCAATACGGTCGAAGGCGTCACGCAGCACGGGCAGCAGGGATTCGCCTTCGCTGGTGAGCATCAAGCCCCGTGGCAGGCGCTTGAACAGCGTGACGTTGAGTTGCGCTTCGAGACTTTTGACCTGATGACTGACCGCCGCCTGGGTCACGCACAGCTCAATGGCCGCACGGGTAAAGCTCAAATGGCGCGCCGACGCTTCGAAAGCGCGCAACGCATTGAGCGGCAGGTGGGAACGCAACATGGCTTGACCCAAATTTTTCTAATGGCAGGTGCGAGATATCATCGTTTGCCGGCGCCCGGAAATCCACCTACATTTGCCACGCCTGCGCAGGTTCCGATCGTCATTGCCTTATTTACATGGAAGCGAACCATGAAACACACCCTGAAAAAATATGCGGTTTCAGCCTTTTTGCTCGGCGCCGGCAGCTGCATGGCAGCCACCGATATGCGCCAGGTCGTGGACAGCCACGTCACCCCTCTGATGAAACAGCAAGGCATCCCGGGCCTGACGGTCGCGGTCGTCCAACACGGCAAGGTGCAATACTTTAACTACGGCGTCGCCGCCAAAGACACCCAGACACCCGTCACCGAAAACACCCTGTTCGAAATCGGCTCAGTGAGCAAAACCTTCAACGCCACCCTCGGCGGGTATGCCCAGGCCATCGGCAAGCTCAAGCTGTCGGACATGACCAGCCAACATCTGCCCGTCCTGGCTGGCAGCGCGTTCGATCGCATCAGCCTGCTGCAACTGGCCACTTACACCGCCGGCGGCCTGACGCTGCAGTTTCCGGATGCCGCCGACAGTGCAACCACCATGATGGATTACTTCCAGCATTGGAAACCCACTTATGCGCCGGGGGAACAACGCCTTTACTCCAACCCCAGCATTGGCCTGTTCGGTTACGTGACCGCAAAAAGCCTGGGCCAGCCTTTCACCGTCGCCATGGAAAAAACCCTGCTGCCCAAGCTGGGCTTGACCAATACCTATACTCGCGTCCCCGCCGACAAGGCTGGCCAATACGCCCAGGGCTATGACAGCCAGCAGAAACCGGTACGCGTCAACCCTGGCGCCCTGGACTTCGAAGCCTATGGCCTCAAGAGCAGCAGCCAGGACCTGGCCCGCTACGTGATCGCGAACATGCACCCGCAAACCCTGGAACAACCGGTGCAACAGGCCATTGCCACCAGTCACGCCGGCTACTACACCGTCAACGGCATGACCCAGGGGCTGGGCTGGGAACGCTACCCCTACCCCATCGGCCTGCAAGCGTTACTGGACGGCAACTCCACACCGATGGCGATGGAGCCGCACAAGGTCACCTGGTTGACACCCGCCCAGGCCGAGCCGGCCAACGTGCTGTACAACAAAACCGGGTCCACTGGCGGCTTTGGTGCTTACGTGGCGTACGTGCCAAGCAAGGACATGGGGGTGGTGATCCTGGCGAACCGGAACTACCCGAATGCCGAAAGGGTGAAAGTAGCGCACGCGATCTTGAGTGCGATGGACCAATAAGGCCGCCATCGCAGGCAAGCCTGCTCCCACATTTGGATCGCGGCGCGTCAGTTAGATCAGCGTCCGCCGTTGGGTAGTCACGGGAGCAAGCGCCCTCGCCACAGGGCCTGCGTCGTCCCTGAGTTATGTAGATACCTATGCCCCGATGAGGGAGTGTCTGACTCATCGCCATCGGGGCAAGCCCCCTCCCACCCTACATTCCGAGCCACTGCGGCAGCGCCAGGGAAATGAACGGCAAGTAAGTCACCATGATCAGGAAGACCAGCAAAATCATCAGCCACGGCATCGCCGCGCGAATAGTCTGCCCCAATGTCAGCCCGGTCACCGCCGAGGTCACGAACAGGTTCAGCCCCACCGGCGGGTGCACCAGGCCGATTTCCATGTTCACCACCATCACTATCCCCAGGTGAATCGGGTCGATCCCGAGCTTCATCGCAATCGGAAAAAAGATCGGCGCCAGGATCAGCACAATGGCCGAAGGCTCCATAAAGCTGCCGGCAATCAGCAGCACCACGTTGACCATGATCAAAAAGCCAATCGGCGTCAGTCCTTCCGAGATTACCCACGCGGTGATTTGCTGGGGGATCTGTTCGGTGGTCAGCACGTGGGCAAACAGCATGGCGTTGGCGATGATGAACATCAGCATGATCGACAAGCGCCCCGACTCCAGCAGCACCTTGGGGCAGTCGCGCAGCTTCATGTCCTTGTAGACGAACAGCGCGACGAATGCTGAATACACGGCCGCCACTGCCGCCGCTTCGGTCGGGGTGAACATGCCGCTGTAAATGCCGCCGAGGATGATCACCAGTAGCAACAGGCCCCAGAACGCTCGGCGTGCACAGCTCAGCCATTCACGGAATGTCGCCCGGGGTTGCGCCGGCAGCTTCTTGATGCGGGCGACGATGTAGATCGCGACCATCAACATCAGGCCCAGCAGCAAGCCCGGAATCACCCCGGCCATGAACAACTTGCCCACCGAGGTTTCGGTCGCCGCCGAATACACCACCATCACAATCGACGGCGGGATCAGAATGCCCAAGGTCCCGGCATTGCAGATGATGCCAGCACCAAATTCCTTCGGATAACCGGAGCGCACCATGCCCGCCACGGCAATCGAACCCACTGCTGCCACCGTGGCCGGTGACGACCCGGACAGCGCTGCAAACAGCATGCACGCCAGCACAGCCGCAATCGCCAGGCCACCGCGGATATGCCCGACACAGGCGTTGGCAAAGTCGATCAGCCGCTGGGCCACGCCGCCGGTGGTCATGAAGGCACCGGACAACAGGAAAAACGGAATCGCCAGGAAGGTGTAGGCATCGCTGGTTTCAAACAGCTTGATCGCCAGGGAACTCACCGAGTCCTGGCTGAACATCAAAATCGACACCGCACCGGACAGCCCCAGGGCAATCGCAATCGGCACGCCCAGGAACATGAACACGAACAACAGCAAAAACAGACAGAGCACGGCCATCAGTGACGCTCCTCATGGCTGCCGGCCAACTTGCTGGCCTCACCGGCCTCGTCGGCCAACCCCAACCCGACCTGGCGGTGGGTAAAGATGCGGTAGAAAATTTCCAGGTAGCGGATCAATACCAACGCAAAGCCAATGGGCACGATCACCACGATGTCGCCGACATCGATGCCGAACTGGTCGAGGTCTTCGGCGCCGATATGCGCGGTCATTACCGCACTTACCCACTTGTAGCTGGCCACCATGAACAGCCCGGCATAGGCCAGGCAGCACAGGCAGGCGAGCATGCCGAGCAGACGCTGCACCGGGCGCCGGGTCAGCCGCACCAGCGCGTCCACACCCAGGTGGCCAGCAGTGCGCACGCCGTAGGAAATGCCGAAGAAAATCAACCAGCCGAACATGGCCTTGGTCAGCGCCACACTCCAGGTCATCTCTTGGGCCCACGTCATGCTGCCGTCGCCCAGGGCATTGAAGAAGGGGCTGCTCCAGGCCCATTTGTCGGCCAGGGTAAAGAACAGGGTGTAGACGTTGTTGAGCATGACGTAGACGAACGTCACCAGGGTCATGGCGGCCAGCAGGAAAGCGATAAAGCCTTCCTCCAGGTGCTCCCAGACGCGCCTTAGCGTTTGCATGGCAAAACCTCGCGAGGCAGAGATAGGTAAAAAGCCAGGTCAACCTGCTAGATCGTTCCCACACTCCGCGTGGTAATGCCGCCCCGGACGTTCCACGTCCTGTATCACGCCGTGCGTAAGGCGACGGGAGCGTCACGGGATGCATTACCACGCGGAGCGTGGGAACGATCAGTCGCGGGCAAGCCCGCTCCCACAGGGGATTACTGATTGGACTGGTCCGCCGCCTTGATCAGGCCGGCCCCAATCTCGCCTTCGAACTTCTGCCACACCGGGCGCATGGCTTCGCGCCACAGCGCACGTTGCTCGGGGGTCAGTTCGATGATTTCGCTGGTCTTGGCGTCGATGATCTTCTGCTTGGCCGACTGGTTCAGCGCTTCGGCCTGCTTGTTCACCTCCACGGTGACCTCGGCCATGATCTGCTCCAGGGTGCTGCGCACATCCGGCGCCAGGCCGTTCCAGAATGTCGCGTTAGTGATCACCATGTAGTCGATCAGGCCGTGGTTGGACTCGGTGAAGTACTTCTGCACTTCGTTGACCTTCTGGCTTTCATAGTTCGACCAAGTGTTCTCGGTGCCATTCACGGTACCGGTCTGCAGGCCCTGGTAAACCTCGGCAAAGCTCATCTTGCGCGGGTTGGCGCGGATCGCCTTGAACTGTTCTTCGAGCACACTGGAAGCCTGCACGCGGAACTTCAGGCCACGGGCGTCCTTGGGTTCATGCAGGGCCTTGTTGGCAGAGAGTTGTTTGAGGCCGTTGTGCCAATAGGCCAGGCCGAGGATGTTTTTATCCTGCATCGAGGTCAGCAGTTGCTTGCCCTGGGCCGCCTGGAAACGGTCGACGGCGGCCAGGTCGCTGAACAGGAACGGCAAGTCGTAGATCTGCACTTGCTTGGTGTAGTGCTCGAATTTGGCCAGGGACGGGGCCAGCATCTGCACATCACCCAGCAGCAATGCTTCCATTTCCTTGCCATCGCCAAACAGCGACGAGTTCGGGTACACCTCGACCTTGACCTTGCCGGGCAGGCGCTCTTCAGCAAGCTTTTTGAACAGCAGCGCGCCTTGGCCTTTAGGGGTGTTTTCAGCAACCACGTGGGCGAACTTGATCACAATCGGGTCTGCCGCCTGGGCCAGGCCAGCGGTAAACAAGGTGGCGGCGCACAGCAGCGCCCGGGAAAGCTTGAGCATGGGAATCACCTTCTTATTGTTGTGTTTAAGGCAAGGTGCCTGATGTTAAGCGTGTCGTGAATTTCGAATTTTAGATACCTGCGTTCGGCTTGGCCGAATGCGTCCAGTGTGGGAGCTGGCTCCAGGTTCCGTCAGTCAGAGCTGGCAGTGAGCAGCCGTTGCGCGCGCAGCAACACCGGCGCATCCACCATCTGCCCATCAATCTGATAAGCCCCTGCCCCATGGGCGCCCGCCTCCACCACTCGCCTGGCCCAGGCCAGCTCTTGGGCGCTCGGCGCTAGCGCGGCATGGATCACCGCCACTTGCTTGGGATGAATGCACAACGCCCCGGCAAAACCCATCTCATAGGCGTGCCGGATCGAACGGTGCAGGCCTTCTGGGTCGTCGATGGCCGGGTGCACGCCGTCCAGCGGCGCCGCCAGGCCCGCGGCGCGCGAATGCACGATCAACGCCAGGCGCGCCTGGTCGAGGGCCAATTCGGCGGCACGGGAGTGACTGCTCAGGTTCAGGTCCAGCGCCAGGTCCAAGCCACCGAACGACAGGCGCTCCACCTGGGGCGCCTGGGCAATCTGCGCCAGTGCCAGCAAACCGCGTGCGCTTTCGATAATCGGCCAGATAGCCTTGCCGGTCGCGGCCACCACAGCCACCTGGGCCGCGCTTTCGACCTTGGGCAGCAATACCCCGGCGACATTTGCATGGGCCTTGCAGAACGCCACGTCCTCAAAATGCTCGGCATGTTGCGGCGCGTTGATGCGCACCCACACCCGGGCTTCAGCATGGGCGCGCAGGAATGCATCCAGATTATCCCGGGCCTGACGTTTGAGCGGCTCTTCCACCGCGTCTTCAAAATCCACAATCACTGCGTCGGCGCCGCTGGCCAGGGCCTTGGCAAACCGCTCCGGGCGGCTGCCCGGCACAAACAGCGCAGAACGTACTAATGGCTTTGGCATCACGTGATTCCTGATTAGATAACGCCGCGCTCGCGCAGACTGTTAATGGCCTCAATGGAGTAACCCAACTGGTCGAGGATGCCTTGGCTGTGTTGCCCCAGCGCTGGAACGCCGTCCATGCGCGGGGTAAACGCGGCGTTACGGGCCGGTGGCAGCAGCGAGGGCAACGGCCCCGCCGGGCTGTCGACGTCACGCCAGCTGTCGCGGGCCTTGAGTTGCGGGTGGTCCCACACGCCTTGCATGTCGTTGACCCGGGCACTGGCAATTTGCGCATGCTCCAGGCGCTGGATCACCGCCTCGACGTCCAGTTGGGCAAAGCGCTCCACGATGATCTGGCGCAGCACCTCGCGGTTGGCCGAACGCTTGAAATTGGCGCTGAAGCGTTCGTCCATGGCCAGCGCCGGGGTGAGCAGCACTTTGTCGCAGAACGCCGCCCATTCGCGCTCGTTCTGCAAGCCGAGCATCACGGTGCCGCCGCCCCCGGTGGGAAACGGCCCGTAGGGGTAAATCGTCGAATGCGCGGCACCCGCACGCGGTGGCGGCGGCGCGCCGTCGAAGGCGTAATACATCGGGTAGCCCATCCACTCCACCAGGCTTTCGAGCATGCTCACATCGATGCGACTGCCCTGGCCGGTTTTGCCGCGCAGCAGCAGCGCCGACAGAATGCCGCTGTAGGCGTACATCCCGGCGGAGATATCCGCGATGGAGCAACCGGCCTTGGCCATCTGCTCTTCACCTGGGCCACCGGTCACCGAGAGAAAGCCGCCCTCGCTCTGGATCAGCAGGTCGTAGGCTTTCTTTTTCTCGTAGGGCCCGCCTTCGCCGTAGCCGGAAATATCGCAGACGATCAGGCGTGGAAAGCGCACGTGCAGCGCCTCGAACGATAAGCCCATGCGCGCTGCCGCGCCGGGGGCAAGGTTCTGCACCAACACATCGGCATCGGCCAAAAGCGCATCCAGAATAGCGCCCGCCTCGTCCTGCTTGAGGTCCAGGGTCAGGCTTTCCTTGGAGCGGTTGGTCCAGACGAAATGCGACGCCAGGCCACGCACCCGCTCGTCATAGCCACGGGCGAAGTCGCCGGTGCCGGGGCGCTCTACCTTGATGACCCGGGCACCGAGGTCGGCCAGCTGGCGCGTGCAAAATGGCGCGGCAATCGCGTGTTCCAGGCTGACGACGGTGATGCCGTCCAGCGGTCGTTGTTCAGTCATGACAAATCCCTCAAAGCCAATGGGCCATGGACGCGGTAGTGCGCAGGTTCCACACCTGCTCGATCAGGCCTCTGGCCTGGGTCGGGGTGCGGGCGCCGCTGAAGTGGGCCAGGCGCTGGAACTTATCCGCCAGTTCGGCCCGACTCAGGGTGTTGCCCGGGTCGCCCTTGGGTTCATCAATGGCACCGCGCAGCGTGCGGCCATCGGTGGTGGTGACCGTGACGCGGCCCAGCCAGCGTTGCGGGTAGGCGCTGTCGACTTCCGCGTCCAGGGTCATGCTGACCTTGTCGCGAAACGCCGCGACCGCAGGATCGGTCAACGCCAGCTCATGGAATTCAGGCAACCCGGCTTTGCCATGCACAGCGATCAGCCCAAGCACGGTGCCCATGGAAAACTTCGCCTGGTGCACGGTGGCCGGTACCGTCACTCGGCCGAGTACGTCAATGGCGCCTTGGTGCACGTGGGTTCGCACCTGGGAGATCTGCGCAGCGCTCAAGCCTTCACGCTGCATCACGGCCAGCAGCGCGTCGGCAGCAGGATGGGTGTGGCGACAGGAGGCGTGGAACTTGAACGAGGTTTCCACCAGCGCCCAACGGCTGCCCAGCTCGGCGGACAATTTGCCCGGCTGGGCATCACTGGACATACCTGCCGCCAAACCTTGCTCACCTTCAAGGATATTGCGCGCGCCGGTCAGCCCATCGGCCGTAAGGTAAGCCGCCAGCAAGCCGTCCGCCGCCGCCTTGGCCGTGTGCAGTTGTTTGGAGTCGGCGGCATCGCGCAGAAACTCCCACAGCCCGGCAGCCTGGGTGCCGGCGCTGCCGAGCAGGTTGATGAATTGTTCTTCGTTGAAATCGAGCAACTTGCCCACCGCGACCGCCGCCGCCAGGGTGCCGACCGTGGCCGTGGTGTGGAAGATGCGGTAGTGCGAGCGGCCCATGAACTCACCGATGCGAATCCCCGCCTCGTAGCCGGCCACCGAGGCCAGCAACAGTTCACGGCCAGACTTGCCGAGGTCCTGGGCAGCCGCCAACGCGGCGGGAAACACCACGGTGGCCGGGTGCAGCACGGAACTGTTGTGCAGGTCATCCTGCTCCACCAGGTGTGAGGAGGCGGCGTTGACCAGTGCGGCGAAATACGCGCTGGTGCCGGTGCCGTTGACGATCACCTGGGCCGGGCCGCTGCTCGGGCCCATCTTCTGCGCGTAGCGTTCAAACAAGGGAATCGGGTGCGCGCCTTGGCTGGCCAAGGCGGACGCGAGCCAATCCAGGTACAGCTCTTCGGTACGCGCCAGCACGGGCTCGGGCAATTGTGAGTACGTCAGCTCGGCCAGGAACCGGCACAGGGCTTGGGTATGATGCATGCTCAAGGCCCTCAGAAGCTGCGTGGCAATTCGAGCAAATGCTCGGCCACGTAGGACAGGATCAGGTTGGTGGAGATCGGCGCCACCTGGTACAGGCGGGTCTCGCGGAATTTGCGCTCCACGTCGTACTCGCAGGCAAAGCCGAAGCCGCCGTGGGTTTGCAGGCAGACGTTGGCCGCTTCCCAGGACGCCTTGGCCGCCAGGTACTTGGCCATGTTGGCACTGGCCCCGGCGTTCTTGCCGCTGTCGTATTCCTCGCAGGCACGCCAGCGCATCAGGTCGGCCGCTTCGATCTCGATATGCGCCTCGGCAATCGGGAACTGCACGCCCTGGTTCTGCCCGATTGGCCGGCCAAACACCACACGGTCGCGGGCATAGGCGCTGGCCTTTTCGATGAACCAGCGGCCGTCACCGATGCACTCGGCGGCAATCAGCGTGCGCTCGGCATTCAGGCCATCGAGGATGTATTTGAAGCCCTTGCCCTCCTCGCCAATCAGGCTGTCCAGGGGAAGCTCCAGGTTGTCGAAGAACAGCTCGTTGGTCTCGTGGTTGACCATATTGGCGATGGGCTGCACGGTCAGGCCGTTGCCGACGGCCTGGCGCAGGTCTACCAGGAAGATCGACATGCCTTCGGACTTTTTCTTTACGTCGGCCAAGGGCGTGGTGCGTGCCAGCAGGATCATCAGGTCGGAATGCTGTACCCGAGAGATCCAGACTTTCTGGCCGTTGATCACGTACTTGTCGCCGCGCTTGATCGCCGTGGTCTTGATCTTGGTGGTGTCGGTGCCGGTAGTGGGTTCGGTGACGGCCATCGACTGCAGGCGCAATTCACCGCTGGCCAGCTTGGGCAAGTAGAAGCGTTTTTGCGCTTCGCTGCCGTGACGCAGCAGGGTGAACATGTTGTACATCTGGCCGTGTACGGTGCCCGAGTTGCCGCCGCAGCGGTTGACTTCCTCAAGGATCACCGAGGCTTCGGCCAGGCCCAGGCCGGAACCGCCGTATTCCTCGGGGATCATGGCCGACAGCCAACCGGCGTCGGTCAGGGCCTTGACGAAGGCTTCAGGGAAGCCTTTTTCTTCATCGATCTTGCGCCAGTAAGCGGCATCGAACTCGGCGCACAAGGCGCGCACGCCGTCGCGGATGGCCTTGAGTTCTTCGTTGTCATGGGCATTCATTAACGGCTCTCCGCCTGTTGTTATCGGGTTATTCGAAATGCACTTGGGCGGTCTGCGCCAGGCCTTCAGTGTTGCCCGCCCAGAGTTCTGCGACGCCGGTTGCGGTGATACGCCCGCCCACCTCAAAAGGCTGTAGCGCAATCAGTGGGCGCACGCCGCGATAGGCAAAGCGGCGCAGAGTCGCCTCAGGGTGCGCCCGGCAGAACGCACGCAGGTTCAAAGTGGCGATCAGCGGGCCATGCACCACCAGGCCGGCATAGCCTTCGGTGCCGGTGACATAGGGGTAGTCGTAGTGGATGCGGTGGCCGTTGAACGTGACGGCGCTGTAGCGGAACAACAGGGTCGGCGTCGGCTCGACGGCCTCTGTCCATTCGCCCCGGGCCAGCGCGTCGCCGCTGCCAGGCTTGGGTGGCGTGGGTTCGCGGTAGACGATGTCCTGTTCCTCGCGGATGGCCAGCCGCCCTTCCTGGGAGTAGTCATGGCGCACAGTGACAAATAGCAGTGAGCCGGTGCGCCCGGTCTTTTCTTCGACCTGGGTGATGGTCGACACGCGCGTAGCCGCCTCGCCAGCCCGCAGTGGCTGCAGAAATTCAAGACGCCCACCGGCCCACATGCGATTGCGGTTATCGGCCGGCGGCAGGAACCCGCCGCGTGCTGGGTGGCCGTCGCCGCCCAGCGCCACCTCCGGCAGCGGGTCCTGGAAAAAGCACCATTGCCACAGCGCAGGCACAGCGTCGCCGTCGGCAGGCACCTCTTCACCTAACGTCGCGGCGATGCGCTTGAGCAGGTTATGACTCAGGTGGTCGTGGGCGGTCTCACTTCGGCCGATCCAATCAGTGGCGCTCATCGGGTGCAGGTCCTCAGGCAGTGGGTGTCTGCCGTGGATCATGCAAGGGCCTGCCCGTTCTGAGAATTTGCATTTCAATAAACCAGCGTTCGGTTAAGCTGAACGCTTACAGCCACACCGTGAACCAATGTGGGAGCTGGCTTGCTGTGGCGAGCAAGCTTGCTTGCGCTGGGGTGCGTAGCGCCCCCAAAAAAGCCGGCTCCAGCTGCGCTGTCGAGCGGGAGCAAGCTCCCTCGCCACAGCAAGCCCGCTCCCACAGGAAACCTGTTGTCCGGGAGTTTTGCATGCACTTCGATCTCGCCGACCTGCGCCTGTTTATCCATATCGCCGAATCCCCCAGCCTCACCCAGGGTGCCAAGCGCGCCTTCCTGTCGCCGGCTGCCGCCAGTGCGCGGATCAAGGCCCTGGAAGGCCAGCTCGACACGCGCCTGTTGTACCGCGACAGCCGAGGCGTGGAGATCACCCCAGCAGGCGAGCGCCTGTTACACCATGCGCGGTTGATCATGCGCCAGGTGGATTACCTCAAAAGCGAGTTCACCCAATACGGCGTGGATTCGGCCGGGCATATCCGTATCTTCGCCAACACCACGGCGGTCACCGAGTTTTTGCCGGAGGTCTTGGCAGGCTTTCTGTCACAGCGCCCGGGCGTCACCGTCGACCTGCAGGAGCGCCTGTCGCGGGACATCGTGCGTGGGGTGCTCGATGGCACCAGTGACATGGGCATCATCGCCGGCCCCGTGGAAGCCTCCGGCCTGCAAGTGTTGCATTTCAGCACCGACGAACTGGTGCTGATGGTACCCGTCGGGCATCCGTTGGCCGACCAGCCTTCGGTGACCCTTGAGCAGACCCTGGCGTATCAGCATATCGGCCTGCATGAAGGCAGCACGCTGTTGAGTTTCCTGCGCGAACACGTCGAGCGTCTGGGCAAGCAATTGTCGCTGCGTATCCAGGTCTCGAGCTTCGAGGCGATCTGCCGGATGGTCGAGGCCGGCGTGGGCATCGGTATCATTCCCGAGTCCGCCGCCCTGCGTCACAGCCGCACCATGCAGCTGGTGACGGTAAAACTGGACGAGCCCTGGGCGATTCGCGAGCGCAGCATCCTGGTACGCGAGCTGGAAGCGCTGCCGGGGACCATTCGCGCCCTGATCGCCACGTTGATGCCCGCACCCCTGGGCAAATCCTGATGTTTTTATAAGCGGCCGTTAACAGTCTTTGACAGTTTCCCGACAAAGCACTCAAAGATTCTCGGCCCCCGCCGCCCTAGCATTCCAGCATCCAAATCATCATTCGGGTGCTCTTGATGTTTCGCAGATTGCGCGGTATTCCGCTCTTGGGTTGCCTGTTGGGCAGTATCGGTTGCCACTCGCAACCGCCTGTCCCGCCGCCGATTCAAAAAGGCGATTACGGCGCAATCATCCGCTACCTGCAAACCCGCATTCCCCGGGAGATGGCTCGGGACAATGTGGCGGGATTGTCGATTGCCCTGGTCAATGGCCAGGAGCTGATCTGGGCCCGCGGCTTTGGCCTGGCTGACAAAGACCTGGGGGTGCCGGTCACGCCCAATACCGCGTTTCGCGCAGGTGGCATCTCCAAGCTGCTAACCGCCACGGCGGCGCTGCAACTGGTGGAGCAGCAACACCTGGCGCTGGATGCGCCGATCCAGCAGACCCTGCGTGAGTTCTACGTGCGCTCCCGCTTTCACAGCGACCAGGCCAAGGCGGATCGAGCGATCACCTTGCGGCGCTTGCTCAGCCATCAATCCGGCTTGCCCAGCGAGCACCTGCGCGACCTGCGCAGCACCTATGCCATGGGGCAGATGCCGATGCGTGTGTCGGGTGTGTGGCTGAGCAGCCTGCCGGGCTCCCAAGTGGCGTATTCCAACCTTGGCTATGCCTTGGTGGGCGCCGCCATTGAGCGCAGCAGCGGCAAAAGCTTCGAAGCCCAGTTACAAAGCAGCCTGCTCACACCCTTGAGAATGAACCAGTCCAGTTTCCTGGGCACCGGTGCGCAAATGAGCTATCGCGCCCACGGCTACGAGGATGGCAAGGCCAGCACCGACCCACAGGTGCGTGACCTCGCCGCCGGCGGCCTGTGGACCAGCCCCAAAGACCTCAGCCGCTACGTACGCATGCTGTTTGCCAAGGGCACCTACAAGGGCAGCCAGATCCTCGGTAGCACGTCTATCGACGCCATGTTTACCCAGCAAAACACCGGCAATGCCTTGGATTTCGACTGCCAGATGGGCTTGGGCTGGTTCTTGGCGCCCTGTGGTGACGAGCCCATCGGCCCCGGTGTGCGCACCTACCAGCACAGCGGTGGCGGCGACGACTTCGTGGCCCAGTTGACCCTGCTGCCGGATCAGCAACTGGCCGTGGTCATCATGGCCAACGACAGCAACGCCGAAGACATGGTGGTGTCGCTGACCACCGACAGCCTGCGCCTGATGCTCCAGGCTCAGACCGGCAAGCCCGTATGCGCCGATGACTGCCAGGCCCCCAGCCACGGCCTCAAGCTGCGCCATGTACCGGCGGCGGTGGATCGCAAGCGCCTGGCAGGCTTCTACGCCACCGCCTGGGGCGTGTTCCGCATCAGGGATGAGCATGCGCGCTTGAGCGGTGAACTGGCCGGCTACAATTTCCAGCTATTGCGTGATGAGCAAGGCTGGCTGCGGGCGCAGAAAAAGATACTGGGTTTCTGGCGCAAGGACCTCGGCGAGTTGGGCCGCGTGCAGTTGGATGTGCTCACGGTACAAGGCCGCCAAATGCTCACCGCCCGCAGCCACGGCCAACGCATTGCCATCGGCGAGCGCATCGAGCCGCCGCCCTTGTCCGCCGCGTGGGCCAACACGGTCGGCACCTACCAGGTGCTCAACAGCCATGAACCCGACGCGCCATTGAGTGGCATCAGCGTGCGCCAGGAGGACGGTTTCCTGGTGATTCGCGGCCAATTGCACGGCGAGCCGTTGACCGACTACATCCTGCTGCCCATCGACAACGCCCATGCGGTGCTGGCCGGCAACGGCTACGGCCTGGGCGATACCGTCAGCCGCCAGGTCAACGGCCTGAGTGCTTCGGGCTACTCGTTCAAACGCACCCATTCACCCCACACACCCTTGAACCTCTAACCAGGAAAACACCCTGATGCACTCAAAAAACCTGTGCCTGTCATTGACCTCACTGTGCCTGCTCGCCGCCGCCGATACGGCGCTTGCCGAAGACTGGCAATACAGCCTCGAGGCCGGCATGGCCAACGCCCCCCGCTACAGTGGCAGCGACGAACGTATGACGGCGCCTGTGCTCGGTGGCAAAATCATCAGCCCCTGGGGCGTCTTCCTCGACACTGATACGGGCTTGGGCTGGGGTTACGAAGGTAATGCCCTGAGCTTCAGCGCATACGTTGGCGCAAGCGATTCGCGCAAGGATAAAAATGAAAGCATGCATGCCGGCTCCAAACGCCTCAAAGGCATGGGCGAGATCAAGTCACGTCCGCAATTGGGGGTGAGTGCCGCCTACAACCTCGGCGGTGTGATCATCGGCGCCACCCTGGAACATGCGCTTGAAGAAGATAAACACAAGGAAACCGGCAAGGCTTTTACCCACCTGGAGTTGAGCCTGGGTACCAATCTCTATGAAGGCCGCTACGGCTCCGTCGATGCCGCCATCAACAGCCACTTCGGTGACCGCAACTACCTGCAAACCTGGTACGGCGTGACTGCCGACCAGGCCACCCGCAGCCGCTTCAAGGAATACAAGGCAAGGGCCGGCAATATCAGCAATGGCATGAACCTTTCATGGAGCGTGCCGATCAACGAACACACGCAGTTCTCGACCTTGCTGGATGTGCAATACCTGGCCGATGAAGCAGGCAAGAGCCCGATCGTGGAGCAGCGGCTGCAGGCATCGGTGTTGGGGGAGCTGCAGTACACCTTCTGATCTGACTTGCCCTCTGTAGGAGCGAGCTTGCTCGCGAAAAACTCGCAGGCGCCGCGTTTATCCAGAGAACACGCGTTATCGTTGAGGCTTTTCGCGAGCAAGCTCGCTCCTACAGGATGGCATTGGGGCAAGCCCCCTTACTCTGCATAGGCCCACGTCATTCGAAACGACGCCCCGCCCCACTCCGAATCCTGCACTTCCACCTGCCCGCCATGCCACTGGCTGACACGCTTGACCAGCGCCAGGCCCAGACCAAATCCGCCTGTGCGGCGGTCGCGGCTGGCGTCAAGGCGCAGGAAGGGTTCGAATATCTTGGTGCGACCCTCCAGCGGTACTCCCGGCCCATCGTCGTTGACCCGCACTTCGTAACCGCTGCCAAACTTGACCAGCGACACTTCCACGCGACGATCGGCATAACGAATCGCGTTGCGCAGCAGGTTGATCACGGCCCGCGCCATAAAGCGTGGCTCGATCTGGATAACGTCCACCTCGCAGGTGCGCAACGACAACTGCACCCCTTCCGCTTCGGCCTCCAGGGCCACGCTGCCGATCACACTGTCGAGCCAACTGTGGGCCTCGATTTGCTCGCGAGTCACCTGGGTCGCGCCTGGCTCAAGGCTGGCATAGGTCAACAGCTCGGAGACCATTTCTTCCAGCTCACCGAGGTCGGCGTACATGTCGTTGATCAATGCTCGGCTTTGCCGTGGGTCGCTCTGCTGCCTGAGCTGGTCCAGCTCGAATGACAGCCGCGCAATCGGCGTACGCAATTCGTGGGAGACCGCGTTGGTGAGTTCGCGCTGGTTGGCGATCAAACCTTCGATGCGCTCGGCCATCTGGTTGAAGTGCCCGGCCAGTGAACGCACGGTGGAGCGAGTCGGCAACAAGATGCGCGAGCCCAGGTCATTGTCACCGAAACGTTGCGCTGCCAGGCGGATGTGCTCCAGGTCGCGCCAGTGTGGACGCACCCAGAAATACAGGACGATGGCCAGGCTCACGCCCAGGAAAGCGTAGGCCCAGAGGTACAACCACTTGGGTTCCTCCGGCAATCTGATTTCGAGCAGTTGCGGGCCGTCGTCGATAGGCGCAAGAAATTTCATGAAGTCCTCGCGCACCACCACCTGGCCAGCCGCCAGGAGTTTCTGTTCCCGTTCGCTCAAATCCTGGGTGTCGCGCTGCACCAGTTCGAGCCGCAAGCCGTAATGCGGTTGCAGTTCGTCCAGGCGTGCCTGGCGCGCCTCTGCCTGCACGGGGCGCAACTGTTCCACCAGGGCCCAGGCCGGGCCGCGCAGGGCTTCACGGTTATAGGTCTCGTTGGACTCGGGCATGTAAGCGTCCAGGCCGAAGTTGACCAGCCAGATCGACCCGGCCAGACCGAGCGCGAGAATCAAATAGAGGCGCAGGTACAAGCGCAGCATCTACACCTCCCACGCGAACGGGTTGAACAGGTAGCCCTTGCCCCAGATGGTCTTGATGCACACCGGCTCGCGGGGGTTGTCATTGAGCTTGCCGCGCAGTTTGCTGATGTACACGTCTACGCTGCGGTTCAGCCCGTCAAAGGCAATGCCGCGCATGCGGTTGAGGATGTCGTCGCGAGAGAGAATCTTGCCCGCGCTGCTGGCCAGCAACCACAGCAACTCGAATTCCATGGTGGTGAGGTCAATGGTCTCGCCGCCCAGGCGGACCACCCGGCAACTGCGATCAATCGACAAGCGGCCAAATTCCAGGGCACCGCGCACGGTGGGCTCGGGCACTTGACGGCGCTGCAGCGCACGCAGGCGCGCCAACAACACCGGCGGTTTGATCGGCTTGATCACGTAGTCGTCAGCACCGGACTCAAGGCCAAGGATATGGTCCAGGTCATCTTCCTTGGCGGTGAGGATCACGATGGGCGTGTCCGACACGTTGCGAATCTCGCGGCAGACATGCAGCCCGCTCTGACCCGGCAGCATCAGATCGAGCACGACGATCTTCGGCTTGAAATCCAGGAACGCCGCCAAGGCTTCATCACCCCGGTACACCACCCGTACCTCGAAACCATGCTGCGACAGAAAATGCGAGACCAGCCCTGCCAGCTTTTCATCGTCCTCAACGAGCAGGACCTTGCCCAGACCCAGGTTTTCCATAAGTTCTCAGTGTGGATGCGCGGATTGAAATGGGGCCATTATAGGTGGCAAGCTGGCCGACAGAGGTGGCTGACCAGTCCCCAGCGAAGAAGCTTCATGCTTTTAAGAGTTTTTAACAAATAGCCTGCAGTTTTTAACGCCATTGACAGGGAGTTCCATGCGCAAGGATTACCTGGCGTTCTTCATTTCGCTGTTCCTTTCACGGCTGGCCGACCAGGTTCTGCTGTTTATCGTGCCACTGATCGTGTTCCAGACCACGCAAAGCGTGTCGTGGGCGGGGTTGGCATTTTTTGTCGAGTCACTGCCGCGCTACCTGGCGTTTCCGGTGTGCGGGGCGTTGTGCGACAGGTTTTCACCGGTGCGTATCCTGCATATCAGCCAGGTGTATCGGGCCCTGGCCTGCGTGGTGGCGATGGCGCTGTATGGGCTGTTCGACGGTATCCATTGGCTGGTGATGCTGTCCGCGTTGTGCGGCGTGCTGACCACCCAGGGCATCATGGCGCGGGAAGTGGTGATGCCGCATATCTTCGGGCAGTACACCTACGCCAAGACCTTGTCCTATTCGCAGATCGCCGACCAGGGCGGACTGGTGCTCGGGCCATTGGTGGCGGCGCTGATGCTGGAAGTCTGGGCGTGGCCATGGGTAGTGCTGGGCGTCGCCGCGCTGTTTGTGCTGGCAGACCTGGCGATGCTGATCTGGCAGCGCAACACCACGGTGGACCTGCACATCCATGAACAACAGCCGGGTAACTGGCTGCAACCCCTGCGCACCGCTTTTGGCCACATCCTCAACCGGGTGGAGTTGAAACGCATCATCGTCCTGGCGGTCGGTGTGAACCTGATGGTCGGCGTGACGCTGGCTACCTCGGCTGCCATGGTCACCGGCCACTACGCAGCGGGCAAAGACGCCTATGCCCTGCTGCAAGCCGCCGGGGCGCTGGTGACAATCGCGATTCTGTTCTACCTGGCGCATTCATCACTGAAGCTGAAGGTACTGGGCGGGTTGTCGTACTCGATGATCACCGTCGGCGCGCTGATCACCGCGCTCAGCCCCGGCGTGTGGGCCTACACGGTGGGGTTCCTGCTGCTGACCGGCTTCGACAAGATGTTCAACGTGTACCTGCGCAGCACCCGCCAACGGGTGATTCCGGTGCAGGACTTCGGCAAGACCGTTGGCGTGATGACCTTGCTCAACAACCTGGCCCAGCCCTTGGCGGGCTTGATGATTGCCGTGTTGGCAGCGCCTTTGGGCACGCCAACGGTGATCCTGCTGCTGACCGGGATCACCGCCTTGATCGGTGTGGCCGTGGCCTCAGGCTGGCACGCCACTGTGAAAGCGGAACTCGACGTCGGGTGATTCGATCAGGTCCTGCTCGGTGGCCCGTACCCGCTCGATCACCTGGGCGATATCCTTGGCGTCGCCGTACTGGTATGCCAGCTTCAAGTAGCCCTGGAAGTGCCGCGCCTCGCTTTTGAGCAAGCCGAAATAGAACTTGCCGAGTTCTTGGTCCAAATGCGGCACCAGCGCTTCGAACCGCTCGCAACTGCGCGCTTCGATAAAGGCCCCCACCACCAGGGTATCCACCAGCTTGACCGGCTCATGGCTGCGCACCACCTTGCGCAAACCCGAGGCGTAACGGCCGGCGTGCAGTTGACGCAGTTCGACCTTGCGCTTTTTCATCAGGCGCATGACCTGCTCGTGGTGCACCAACTCTTCGCGGGCCAGGCGCGACATCATGTTGATCAGGTCAACGTGGCCGTAGTACTTGGCCATCAGGCTCAAGGCGGTGCTGGCGGCTTTGAATTCGCAGTTCTTGTGGTCGATCAGCAGGGTTTCCTGATCGGCCAACGCGGCCTGGACCCAGGCATCGGGGGTGCGGCAGCCGAGGAATTCATGGATTTCGGGCAGGTTCATCGGGCTCACGGGCAAAGGATCACAAAAGGGCGCCGATTATACCGACCCCGTCGCAGACCACCAGCCACCGGCCTTGATGTGTATCAACATGACGGCTGCGTAGCAGCAACTATAGTTATCCAACGCCTGCCCTTTTGGAGATCCCGACCATGCAAGCCATCCGCAGCATCCTGGTGGTCATCGAGCCCGAGCATTCGGAAAGCCTGGCCCTCAAGCGTGCCAAGCTGATTGCCAAAGTCACCGACGCGCACCTGCACTTGCTGGTCTGTGACAAGAAGCACGAGCATTCGGCGCTGCTGAGCCTGCTCAAGGAAGGCTTGAAAGAAGACGGCTACAGCGTCACCACCGAGCAGGCCTGGAACGACAGCCTGCATGAAACCATCATCGATGTGCAGCAAGCCGAAGGCTGTGGCCTGGTGATCAAACAGCACTTCCCCGACAACCCTCTGAAAAAAGCCCTGCTGACCCCGGCGGACTGGAAGTTGCTGCGCTACTGCCCAACGCCGGTGTTGCTGGTCAAGACCGCCACCCCCTGGGCGGGCGGCGTGATCCTGGCGGCCATCGACGTGGGCAACGCCGACGGCGAACACCGCTCGCTGCACAATTCGATCATCGACCATGGCTTTGATATCGCCAGCCTCGCCAAAGCGCAGTTGCATGTGATCAGCGCTCACCCCTCGCCCATGCTGTCGGCGGCAGACCCGACCTTTCAGCTCAAGGAAACCATTGAGGCGCGCTACCGCGAGCAATGCAAGGCCTTCCAGGCCGAGTTCGACGTGGACGACAGGCACCTGCATATCGAGGAAGGCCCGGCCGATGTGCTGATCCCACATATCGCCCATCGGTTGCAGGCGGCGGTGACCATTATCGGCACGGTGGCGCGCACGGGGATTTCCGGGGCGTTGATCGGCAATACCGCAGAAGTGGTGCTGGATGCGGTGCAAAGCGATGTGCTGGTGCTCAAACCGCAGACGCTCATGGACCATCTGGAAGAGCTGGCGACCAAGCCCTGACACCGACCTTCAGGCAATGTGGACCAAATGTGGGAGCTGGCTTGCCTGCGATTGCGGTGGGTAAGCGGGCGCATTTGCTNGACACACCGCTATCGCAGGCAAGCCAGCTCCCACATTGACCTCGCCAGTCAGTTACCCAGCGCATCTTTCAAGAAGCCCGGCGCGATATAGCGCTGGTAATGCGCCTCGGACAAGATAAAGAACTCGCGATCAATGGCATCGCGCAGTTCAGGCAGCGCCCAGTCGCGAAACTCCGGCAACAGCACCATGCCATAGGCCTCCAGGTTATTGATCACCCGGGCCCCACGGGCGATCAACTGGTAGGCCCAGCAATACTCGGACTGGTGTGGCACAAAGCGAATCTTGCGTTGCTCCAACTGCCCGCGCAGGGTCTTGGGGTCGAAAACCTCCACTTTACCGGCCATGACCTGCACCAACAGCTGCTCAAGCCTGAGCCAGACCGCGCGTTTTTCTTCTTCGTTATAGCCGTTCCACTGGATCACTTCATGGTGGAAGCGCTTGCATCCACGGCACACGAGATCGCCGTAGACCGTGGAGCACAGGCCGACGCAGGGGGTCTTGATGGTTTGGTTGGGCATAAGCAGCAACACGCAAATCAGCGAAACAGTGTGCCATGTTAGCCCTTTGTCTAAGGTTGATCACCCAGCAAACTTGAGCAGGCAACTTACCTTTAGATTTTTTTTGCCGTAGAATCACCCGGCCTTGTAAGGCGCCAATAATCCGCTGGAAGCTGTTTTCAAAGCGTCACGAGCACAGTCGTTCCTTCAGAACGGTGTTGGCGCAGGTTCGACCCGGTAGGTCAGAGCCCGCGCCAACCCTCATCAGCTCCGTTCTGCAGGCGTAAAACTTTGAAAGCAGCTTCTGTAAGGAATGCCGGCAGCGCTGGCTTTGCGGCCCAAAAAGCCCCCGAGCGCATGCGTGCCGTTCATTTCTGGATGAGCGTCCCGTGGGACCACTGATGAGGGTAATAACTGTGCTTGAAGCCTACCGCAAACATATCGAAGAGCGTGCAGCACTGGGTATCGTTCCCCAGCCGCTTAACGCCGAACAAACCGCAGGCCTGGTCGAGCTGCTGAAAAATCCTCCGGCTGGCGAAGAAGAATTCCTCGTTGACCTGATCACCAACCGTATTCCACCAGGCGTTGACGAAGCCGCTTACGTCAAGGCCGGTTTCCTGTCTGCCCTGGCCAAGGGCGAAGCCACTTCCCCCCTGATCGACAAGAAACGCGCTGTTGAACTGCTCGGCACCATGCAGGGCGGCTACAACATCGTGACGTTGGTCGAGCTGCTGGACGACGCCGAACTGGCGCCCGTCGCGGCCGCCCAACTCAAGCACACCCTGCTGATGTTCGATGCGTTCCACGACGTCGCCGAAAAAGCCCGCAACGGCAACGAGCACGCCAAAGGCGTGATCCAGTCCTGGGCTGACGGCGAGTGGTTCCGCAACCGCCCTACCCTGGCCGACAAAATCAGCCTGCGCGTCTTCAAGGTCACCGGCGAAACCAACACCGACGACCTGTCGCCTGCGCCTGACGCCTGGTCCCGCCCTGACATCCCGCTTCACGCCCTGGCCATGCTGAAAATGGCTCGCGAAGGCATCGTGCCGGACGAGCAAGGCAAGACCGGCCCGATGAAGCAGATCGAAGAAATGCGCGGCCAAGGCTTCCCGATCGCCTACGTGGGTGACGTGGTCGGTACCGGTTCGTCGCGTAAGTCGGCGACCAACTCGGTACTGTGGTTCTTCGGTGACGACGTGCCTTACGTGCCGAACAAGCGTGCCGGCGGTTTCTGCTTCGGCAGCAAGATCGCTCCGATCTTCTACAACACCATGGAAGATGCCGGCGCACTGCCAATCGAATTCGACGTCACCAACATGAACATGGGCGACGTGATCGACCTGTACCCGCATGCTGGCAAAGTCTGCAAGCACGGCACCGACGAAGTCCTGACCACCTTCGAAATGAAGACCCCGGTGCTGTTGGACGAAGTTCGCGCCGGCGGCCGTATCCCGCTGATCATCGGCCGCGGCCTGACCGACAAGGCACGCGCTGAGCTGGGCCTGGGCCCGACTGACCTGTTCAAGCTGCCTGAAGCGCCTGTCGACACCGGCAAAGGCTTCACCCTGGCGCAGAAAATGGTCGGCAAGGCCTGTGGCCTGCCAGAAGGCAAAGGCGTTCGTCCAGGCACCTACTGCGAGCCGAAGATGACCACCGTGGGGTCCCAGGACACCACCGGCCCAATGACCCGTGATGAACTCAAAGACTTGGCGTGCCTGGGCTTCTCGACCGACCTGGTGATGCAGTCCTTCTGCCACACCGCGGCTTACCCGAAGCCGATCGACGTGACCACCCACCACACCCTGCCTGACTTCATCATGACCCGTGGCGGTGTATCGCTGCGTCCAGGCGACGGCATCATCCACAGCTGGCTGAACCGCATGCTGCTGCCGGACACCGTCGGTACCGGTGGCGACTCCCACACCCGTTTCCCGATGGGCATCTCGTTCCCGGCCGGTTCTGGCCTGGTCGCGTTCGCCGCAGCCACTGGCGTAATGCCACTGGACATGCCGGAATCGATTCTGGTGCGCTTCAAAGGCAAGATGAAGCCTGGCATCACCCTGCGTGACCTGGTTCATGCCATTCCTTACTACGCGATCCAGGCTGGCCTGCTGACCGTAGAAAAGAAAGGCAAGAAGAACGCCTTCTCTGGCCGCATCCTGGAAATCGAAGGCCTGAACGACCTGACGCTGGAACAGGCTTTCGAGCTGTCCGACGCCTCGGCTGAACGTTCGGCTGCCGGTTGCACCATCAAGCTGTCCAAAGAGTCCGTCACCGAGTACCTGAACTCCAACATCACCCTGCTGCGCTGGATGATCGGCGAAGGCTACGGCGATGCACGCACCCTGGAACGTCGCGCCCAAGCGATGGAAGCCTGGGTTGCCAACCCGGAGCTGATGGAAGCCGATGCCGACGCCGAATACGCCGAAATCATCGAAATCGACCTGTCGGAAATCAACGAGCCGATCCTCTGCGCGCCAAACGACCCGGACGACGCCCGTCTGCTGTCCAGCGTCGCTGGCGAGAAGATCGACGAAGTGTTCATCGGTTCGTGCATGACCAACATCGGTCACTTCCGCGCTGCCGGTAAGCTGCTGGAGCAGGTCAAGGGCCAGCTGCCTACCCGTCTGTGGCTGTCGCCGCCGACCAAGATGGACGCTCACCAACTGACCGAAGAAGGCTACTACGGCATCTACGGCAAGGCTGGCGCACGTATGGAAATGCCAGGCTGCTCGCTGTGCATGGGTAACCAGGCACGCGTTGAGCCGAACTCCACCGTCGTGTCGACCTCGACCCGTAACTTCCCGAACCGCCTGGGTGATGGTGCCAACGTCTACCTGGCATCGGCTGAGCTGGCGGCAGTCGCCTCCACTCTGGGTCGCCTGCCGACAGTCGAAGAGTACATGGGCTACGCAGCGAAACTGGATACCATGGCCAGTGACGTCTACCGCTACCTGAACTTCGACCAGATCGCTGAGTTCCGCAAGATCGCAGCAAGCGCCAACATCCCGGTGATTCAAGCTTAACGGTGTGTTGATGTGAAGAACGCCGCGTATCGCAAGGTACGCGGCGTTTTTTTATGCCTGGAATTAACCTTTACTGCCAACACAAAACAAATGTGGGAGCTGGCTTGCCTGCGATAGCGGTGTATCAGTCATGAATGTAATGACTGACAGATAGCTATCGCAGGCAAGCCAGCTCCCACACTTTTAGAGCTGTGCAGTCAGACAGACCGCATCAGGGCTCAAGCAACCAGCGAATACACCAACGCCGTAATGGCAACCAAGCCAACTGCAGTCACAAACACATTCGACGCCTGCCCACGGTACTTGGCCATGGCCGGCACCTTGCGGATGGCGTACATCGGCATCAGGAACAGAATCGACGCAATCACCGGCCCACCCAGGGTCTCGATCATGCCAAGGATGCTCGGGTTAAGCGTGGCGACGATCCAGCACACCACCAGCATGAAGGCGGCGGTCATGCGGTCCAGAGTCTTGGGTGCCGGACGGCGGCCAGTCTTGACCACCAGGCCCTTGAGGCCCTCGCTTGCACCGATGTAGTGGCCCAGGAACGACTTGGCAATCGCCACGAACGCAATCAACGGTGCGGCAAAGGCAATCGTCGGGTTATCGAAGTGGTTGGCCAGGTACGACAGGATCGACAGGTTTTGCGCTTTCGCTTCCGCCAACTGCGCGGGTGACAGGGTCAGCACGCAACTGAACACGAAGAACAGCACCATCGCCACCATCAGCAAGTGCGCGCGGGACAGGATCTGCGAACTGCGCTCCTCGGCGTGAGCGCCATACTGGCGCTTCTGGTCCACCGCAAAGGCCGAGATGATCGGCGAATGGTTGAACGAAAACACCATCACCGGAATCGCCAGCCACAGCGTGTTGAGCAACGCCGACGGTGCCGGCACTTCGCTGGCGGTACTGAGAATGCCACCGGTCCAGTGCGGCACCAGATACACCGCCAGGAACAGCAAGGCCACAATAAACGGGTACACCATCAGGCTCATGGCCTTGACGATCACCTGCTCACCGCAACGCACCACGGCCAACAGGCCGAGGATCAATACAAACGCCAGGATCGCCCGGGGCGGCGGCAGGATGTGCAGTTGGTGCTCCAGGAAGCTGCTGACGGTATTGGTCAGCGCCACGCTGTAGATCAGCAGGATCGGGAAGATCGCAAAGAAGTACAGCAAGGTGATCAGTGCACCGGCCTTGATACCGAAATGCTCTTCCACCACGTCGGTGATGTCGGAACCTTCGCGGCCGGACAGCACGAAACGGGTCAGCCCACGGTGGGCAAAGAACGTCATCGGGAAGGCCAGCAACGCCAGGATCACCAGCGGCCAGAAGCCCCCCAGGCCCGCGTTGATCGGCAAGAACAAAGTACCGGCGCCAATGGCGGTACCGAACAGCCCGAGCATCCAGGTGGTGTCCTGGCGGCTCCAGCTTGTGAGCGTTGCAGGTGTCGTTGCATAGCGTTCGTCGACGCTATTGGCCTGATCATTCATCCGGTCGGATCTCCGCATTCACACGGCCAGGACGAGTCAGAAAAACCTGACAGGCAGCGCCCTGACCTTAACAGGGGCGCGATTGTCCGGGATTCTTGTGAATAAGCAAAGACTTAGCTGAGGAACGGCAATGCAGTGCAAAGCCTGGAAGGCGGTCCATGGGCAGCTCAGTTGAGTCAACGCCAGATGCGCACCGCCTTTACCCACCTCACGAGTGCCCCTGCCGGGTGGCATTGGGAGGGTCGATCACGCAAGGCCGGCGAAGCTATGTTTAAACAAATCCAGTCATTCAAAGTTCTCCAGTGGCAAGCAGCTGACAGAAATCCAACATTAGTTAAAGTTACGCACCCTCACATATAAGAAAGTTCTTACAGACAGTTAATCAGCGCATCTGGACTGAAACTCTAATTATTGCGGGTTTTGTTGCAAGAGTTTTCCCCAGCATTGAGAGCCCCTCCTATCACGTCTATATTCCAGCTCAGCTCAAAAAACAAAGTCCTCTAAACCCACGACAGCAGAATTAAAAACCTCACTCGCCAGGAGCGACTTGATGAAAAAACAGAACCTTATTTTCTCGCTGATACTTGCCACCGGAATGCTCAGCCCATTGGCCAGCCAAGCACAACCGGCAGTAGAAAACTCCGACGCAAGTGCCCTGGGCACATCCCCCCGCTGGCTGACGACAAAAGTTTATATAGAGGGCGCCCCAGAGATCGATGTAAAGGACAAGTACCCAGGTGTCGTTGGAATATCAGCGTGGGACCCTGAGCGTAATCGCTACGAATTTTTCTACACCGATACCGGGCTATCAAAATATGACAACGGCGGCGGCGGTTACTTCATGGTAACAGGGGACAGGAAAAACCATATCCTGATACCCGATAAAGGTGCAACGAGAACCATCGTCAGAAAACTTGAGACGTTGAACAATCAGGAGTTCACTTATTCTCGTGAAGTTCCGCGCGACATGATCGACGCCAACCCTCTTGTTCGAATACATGTGGTTCATGCGCCCTATACCGGATCAGTAAAAACCACCCCCACCCACTAACCCTCAACACTCACCCCACGAGTAGCGACAATACTCATAAAAGGCCTCACTCAATGAAAACGCTATTAAAGCCTTTATTGGCGTCTGTTTTATTGTTCTCTACCCTTGTTTCAGGCGGCCTTCATGCGCAGGCTTCCACATCAGGAAAACCTGTCGCCATCAGCGCTGACAATGCGGTGCTGCTGACCGTTTTCCTCAAACATGACCAATCTCGCAACTTGAACGAAATAAGAACAAAACTCACCGAACAGGAACTCTTTAAAGTATTCCCTCCTGAAGGGGTAGAGATCGTCAGTTGGACCATCGCCATGGGGATCGGCCACGTCATCGTTCTACGCTTCCCCGCCTCGCGCCTGCGGGAGGTCAATCTCGCCATCGAACGCTCTGCATGGGGACCCTTCAGGACAGAGTTCTTTCCTACCTACGATTACATGGACATCGTAGCGGCCGAACAGAGCAAGGTGCGCAAGCCTGCACCCGCTAAATAATTCGCCCGCGTGCAAACAGCGTCTCCCGCTCGCCGAGACGCTGGCACCTTTCGCAAAATCAGTCGCGCTTTCTCGGGCCCTCGGCATTTCGCGCAACAAAAATGCAGCATACTCAGAGCATCGAACTCACCGGAGAGCTGCCCCATGCCCACCACCGTTCTGGTCCTGGTTGAAACCATCAACGAGTACCTGCAAATCATCGAGAGCAATGACTTTCATGTGATTCTGGCGCCGACGCCCGTCGAACGCGCTCAGGCGATCAAGTTGCACGGTGGGCAGATCAAGGCCGTGCTGACCCGTGGCCCGCTGGGGTTGTACGCCGATGAAATCGCGGCACTGCCGTTGTTGGAAATCATCTGCGTGATCGGTGCCGGCTACGAACACGTGGACCTGCAGGCCGCGAGCAATCGTGGGATCGTGGTGACCAACGGTGCAGGGGTAAATGCGCCGTCGGTGGCCGACCATGCCATGGCGCTGCTGCTGTCGCTGGTGCGTGGCGTTCCCCAGACGGATGCAGCGGTGCGGCGTGGCGAATGGCCGAAAGTGATGCGCCCTTCCCTGAGCGGTAAACACCTGGGGATTCTCGGGCTGGGTGCGGTGGGGATGGAGATTGCCCGGCGCGCCGCCCTGGGGTTCGGCATGGAGGTGAGTTATCACAACCGCCAACCCCGCGATGACGTGGATTACACCTACTGTGCGACGGCTGTCGAGCTGGCGCGTACCTCGGATTTCCTGGTGCTGGCTACGCCCGGCGGTGCCAGCACCCGTCACCTGATCGACCGTCACGCCCTGGACGCCCTGGGGCCGCACGGCTTTCTGGTCAACATCGGGCGCGGCAGCGTAGTGGTGACCGCCGACCTGGTCGCCGCGCTGGAGCAGCGCCGCATCGGCGGCGCCGCGCTGGACGTGTTTGACGATGAGCCTGCAGTGCCCGATGCCCTCAAGCGCCTGAGCAATACCGTGCTGACGTCCCACGTGGCCGGCCTGTCCCCGGAAGCGGCCCATGACACGGTGCAGCGCGTCGCTGATAACCTGGTGGAATACTTTGCCGGCCGCCCCGTGCTTACACCGGTTGCCTTGCCAGCGCCCGCAAAATGACCAATCAGGCACGCTGATCACCCTTCAACACGCTAACCTATTAAACCGCCCCGACCTTGTCGCTGGGCGGCTATGCGCATTAGATTAGGAAATAGTCCAAGGCCTTTAGAATAAGCAGAAGGGATAAGCATGGCGCTGAACGACCAATCGACCCAGATTCGCCCAGGCGAAGAACTTGATGCCAGCCTGATCGATCCCTACCTCAAAGCTCATATTCCGGGCCTGAGCGGTACCGTCAAAATCAGCCAGTTCCCTGGTGGCGCGTCGAACCTGACTTACCTGCTGGAATACCCCGACCAGGAATTTGTACTGCGTCGCCCGCCGTTTGGTCACAAGCCCAAGTCTGCCCACGACATGGGCCGCGAATACCGCATTCTCAACCAGCTCAAAGATGGCTTCCCGTACTGCCCCAAGGCTTATGTGCACTGCACCGATGAATCGGTGATCGGCGCTGAGTTCTATGTGATGGAGCGCGTCAACGGCATCATCCTGCGTTCCGACCTGCCGGCTGAGCTGGGCCTGGACGCTACCCGCACCGAAGCCTTGTGCAAGAGTTTTATCGACAAGTTCGTCGAACTGCACCAGGTCGACTACCACGCCTGCGGCCTGGCCGACTTGGGCAAGCCTGAAGGCTACGTGGCGCGGCAGATTCGCGGCTGGGGCGAGCGCTATGAAAAAGCCCTGACGCCCGACGCGCCAAAATGGGAGGCGGTACGCGCCTGGCTCAACGACAAGATGCCTGCCGACCACCCCACCTCCAGCATCGTGCACAACGACTACCGCTTCGACAACGTGATCCTCGACCCGCACAACCCGATGCAGATCATCGGCGTGCTGGACTGGGAGCTGACCACCCTGGGCGACCCGCTGATGGACCTGGGCAACACCCTCGCCTACTGGATCGAGGCCGCAGACCCGGCGCCGGTGCAATTGATGCGCCGCCAGCCGAGCAACGCCCCCGGCATGCTCACCCGCCGCCAGTTTGTCGACTACTACGCCGAGCGTTCCGGCATCCAGATCGACAATTTCGATTTCTATTACACCTACGGCCTGTTCCGTCTGGCCGGGATTGTGCAGCAGATCTACTACCGTTTCTTCCATGGCCAGACCCAGGACAAACGCTTCGCGCAGTTCATCCACATGAACAAACTGCTGGAGCAGATGAGCCTGAATGTCATCGGCAAATCAGCGCTCTGAGTGCAACTACAAGGAACCCTCATGTCCAAGACCAACCTGTTCGACCTCGATGGCAAGATTGCGTTTGTTTCCGGCGCCAGCCGTGGCATCGGTGAAGCCATCGCCAAGTTGCTGGCCCAGCAAGGCGCCCATGTGATCGTCTCCAGCCGCAAGCTGGAGGGTTGCCAGCACGTGGCCGATGCGATCATCGCCGAGGGCGGCAAAGCCACGGCCATTGCCTGCCATATTGGTGAAATGGAGCAGATCACCCAGGTGTTCGCCGGCATTCGTGAACAGTTCGGCCGCCTGGATATCCTGGTCAACAACGCCGCTACCAACCCGCAGTTCTGCAACGTACTGGACACGGACCTGGGCGCATTCCAGAAGACCGTTGACGTGAATATCCGTGGTTACTTCTTCATGTCGGTGGAAGCCGGCAAGCTGATGCGCGAGAACGGCGGCGGCAGCATCATCAACGTGGCCTCGATCAACGGCATCTCGCCGGGCGTGTTCCAGGGCATCTACTCGGTGACCAAGGCCGCCGTGATCAACATGACCAAGGTATTCGCCAAGGAGTGCGCGGCGTTCGGTATCCGTTGCAACGCGCTGCTGCCGGGCCTGACCGATACCAAGTTCGCCTCGGCACTGGTCAAGAACGATTCGATCCTGAAAGTTGCCCTGGCGCAGATCCCGCTCAAGCGCGTGGCCGACCCCAGCGAAATGGCTGGCGCGGTGTTGTACCTGGCCAGTGACGCATCGAGCTACACCACGGGCGTTTCGCTCAACGTGGACGGTGGCTTCTTGTCCTGAAGCCGCCGGCACTGTCGGTGGCGAACGGGCTCGCCTGTTTGTCACCGCGCACGTACAGCGCTCATGTCGATCTTAAATAGCACCAGTTTGCCATCTGGCAGGGTCGCACCAATGACCTTGAAAAGCCGTTGACGTGCCAGTGCATCCGCAACCTGCTGCCCGGCACCCGGATCGTGACTGTCCAGTTTGCTCAGGACCCGTGTGACCCAGCCATCCTCCATCTGGAAGTGCTGATTGACCCTGGCCATGCTGACGTGGCCGGATTTGGCATGTTTGACTTCAAGCACATAGACATCGCCCGCCGGCCCCATGAATACCAGATCGAAGCCATTCTGGCTGCCGCCGTAGGTCCCACCGGGAATGATTCGATAGCCATCATTTTTAAGTAACTCACGGTACATTTGCTCATTGGCCGCCCCACGCTGCCTGGTCTGCTTAATGTCCAACGCGCTCCATTGATCAAAAAAATCCTGTTCATCCCCGCGCCTGCCGCGATAGGGATAATGAAGCTGATCATTGACGGCAACGGCCTCTAGATTGAACGTTCCCTCACGACGGGCCGCCACGGTGGCCATACCTTGAAACGCATCAAACTGCACAACACCCGGTGGTAGTGCGACGCCCTCAGCCCTGGCGTGCATCCCGAGCAACAGGCGCTCATACGGGTAGCCATGGGTCCAGATGTGTGCATCAATCATGCGATCTCGCTGCTGCACGGGCGCGTTGCGGATACGCGGGTTATCGAATGCAATCATCTGCCGCGCATATTGGCGCATATAGCAGTACGTCTGCTTGTCCACCGTCGACATCAAGCCCTGGCTCATATCACTGGTAACACCGGTGTAGCCCAGCGATTTGCGGGCGGCGTTAATGATTGCGCCGATGCTGTCCAAGCGCATTTCGGGCACCCACGATGCCCGGCTGCCGCCAGTATCCAGGTAAATACCCGGCGCGCTGTTGGAACCATTCGGGATCAGTTGGTATTTATTTCTCGTGCTATCAAGCTCGACGCGAACCAGCACGCTCCCCACCTCCAAATAGGCGACGGCCGGGTCACCAGAGAGCTGAATCATCCCGTCTTCGCTGATGGAGCCGCGAGGCTGCAACACACCACTCGCATTCTGCATGTAGAGCCTGTTATCGCCTGCCTTGTAGTGGTCCAACGAAAACAGCTCATCACCGTAGTAGTTTTGCCCGCCAATGACGTACTGTTTTTTCCCCGGGATAGGAGTCCCCGTCGCTGCACCAGCACCTCGCGCATCGTAGAGCTGCAGATCCCACTGCGGATCTCGCGGCCCAGGTGTTGGCATCGTCACTGGCGTGGCTATCGGAACACTGGAATGCGCTGCAGTCGTCACGTTTGTCCAGGTTGAAGTATTCCCAACCCTCTGTACCACAGCGGAGCCGGCAGCCAGTTGATGCGCCAAGCGCGGGTGATAAGTACCACTGGCCGGCTGATGGATCACTTGCACCGTTTGCCCGGTATCCAGATTGACGTAACTGCGGCCGTTCACATCATGCATACCCTCGGCATTGACGGCTCCAAGCGTATCGCCTGTCACCCATACAGCCGTTGGCGGTGGCGGCCCAGGCAGATCCAAAGCACTTAGTTGCGGGACCCCAAGCAAACCACCATTGCGGTATCGCGTGCGCTGCGCGCCTTGATACGCCGGTTGAGTGGTACTGGTCGGGCGGCCATAGTCCCTGACCATGACAGTGTCGGCACCGTCACCGGCACGCCCAGAGGGTCGGCCGGCAGTTCTGGGCGATTGCGGTTTTTGCTGCATAAATAAAAAATCCCTTTTAATGATCAATCAGACTGAGTCAACACCGCTGAACCGCAAGTCCGCAGACGTTACGGTACGCAGCGGATCAACATCCGCCCCCCAGCAATCGCGGCCTGAATCGTAATGAACGCCTGACACCGTGCCGTCGCTCAGCTCCAAGCCGATAACGCGCAACTGACGCGCCATCAAGGTTGACCACTGACGAGAACGCCGCAACGCTTCCCAGACCTCGGCTACAGTCTGATAAGGGGAGGCATCCAGTTGCGCGAGATAGATGCCCCCCAGGTCCTGGCGGATGTCGTATTGCTCGCCCTGCTTGGTGAGTACGCTGACTTGTTCCAGCGGCACCGAAGGGTCTGTCACGGGTGGCAGCAGCACCTTCACGCTGCCGAGGGTCAGCGTGTTTTCGTTCAAGACGATGTGCGCCCGCTCAATCCGCTCACCAAGCTTGGCCGTGTTGATCCGCCAGAACGATGCGTCCGACTTTTTGGCCAGCGCGTCCGGCGTGGACAGGTAGATCGTTGAGCCGGTACTGGGCACCACTTCATAGGTCGACGCCCGCCCCATCAACGAGTAAGACTTTTGATAATGCGGTGGGGCAGGAATAACGACTTTCTGCGGCGACGATTGCAACCAGACCCCCTTGGCGCTATGCGGTCGAAAAAAACCGTGTATCCCGGGCCTTTTTACCAATGCCGAGCTGCCATCGAAGGTATTGAAACCTGGTGAGGCGCGGTCCTGGCTATAGGTTTGCTGGGCCGCCTGTATCCGGTATGAGACGCCATCATTCATGACCAGTACAAACTGGCAGTCCAGTTTGAGGCTGACCGCGATGATGTTTGACGTCACGTTGGTGCGTATCGAGGATCGATCACTGGCATATTCGCAGAGCACCAACTGACTGCCGTCGGTGAAACTGATGGTTAATTTCACGTCGCTATAGGTCAGCGAATCGAAGTGAACCAACCTGCGTAGGGTCACACGGTAACCGGCCAATACCTGGAGAATCTCCTGCGACGAATAATCCACGTACAACACGCAAGCAGTCGCGTCGCTTTTAAGACGAACTTCGACCACCTTTCTGTGTGGCCCACGTTCGATGAAACAGCGGGTCGAACGCCCATGGGGCACCACGAACGTTCCGGCGTTCAACACCCTGTCCAGGCTGACGTCCTGGCCACCTGCTCTCACGGCGACGGTCACGTCGGCGTCCTCGTTGCCAACCAATGTCGGTTCGAGAATCGGCTCAAGCATGTAGCCGTCCTCCGTGAGAAACAGCAGGCTGTGCTTGTTCAACCAGCGCCGGTCATCACCTTGCGTATAGAGCTGCTCAAGCTTGATCACGTGCTGCGGCAGTTCGCCATTAACGCCCCGCCAGACCACAATGACCAACGCACACCCCTGGACGCCCCAATGGGCGATAGCCGAGAGAGGCCAGCGCATCTCGATCACGGCACCCTCGGCCCAGTCCTGCTCGTATAGCGAGACCGTGCCGCGGTTGGTGGCCAGAACATAACGGTCCTTGCCCGCTCCGCCGTCCACCCAGGCGTTGGAACCCAGCACGATCACCGTATCATTGCCCTGCGCGGCCTCGATCCGATCGCCATCGCCGTTTGCGATTATCGTATTGGCCTGTTCCGAACCCTTGACTTGGCTGGCAACCCCGGCTGGCGTGGCGATATTTTCTATCGAGTCGAGGCTGATCGAGTGATGAGGCAGCGGTTTGTCGATATCTTTGCGCCGCACGACGGTGCCCGCCTGCAGGTCGATGGCATAGCCCTGCGTGTTGTGCTCATAGATTGCCGAGTTGGACAGGTAGAGCGTATCGCTGCCTGCCTCGCCACGCAGCTGACTGGCCGAGCGATGTGCGTCGGCCTCGTCCAGTGTGCCCGTCGGCATGTCATAGCTGAATACGTCGTCCCTGGCGCCACCGGTCAGCTGCTTTTGGCCTTCACCGAACTGAAAAATATTGGGGATCTCAGCGAAGCCTTTGACATCGTCATTGCCGCCCCCCAGCCGCCAAAGCACCGCGGAATTCGCATCACCCTGACCAAGCACCACACCAGGCAGACGGCCAACCGAGGCGCTGGAAGCATCTATTTGATCATTCTGGTCGACGAGCATCGGCTCGGTGGTGTCGATGTAGGGATCCTCACCCTCGGCTTCGTTCCATCGATGCTTCCAATGCCGGACCGGGCTCAGCCGCACCTCAAACCCACCATTGACTACCGCCTGTACGGTGCCTCTGAGCGCCCCCCTGAGCCAGGTCTGGGCCTGATTGGTCAGGTGCTGCGCATACCAATTTTCCATCCTGGCCAGGGCGAACCGCTCACGTATTTCTTTCTCCGGTTCCTTGCCCTGAAATGCCAACCAGCCCGTGTGCAGCCGCTCGAAAACACTCAGCTCGATATAGTCATCAATTTCATCCACCAGACGAACCGCCGCATAGAGTTGCGCGCCAAACATCAATACGGCGGCGGCGGCAATACCCAGCGGGCCGGCCACGCCGAATCCAGCCAACGCTGCAACCCCCAGGGCCACACTGACGCTGGCGCTCACGATACTGAAGCCGGCGTTGACGTAATGATCAAGCGCTTCCTTGCCAGTGCTGTTCGCCGCCTTATGCAGCGATTGCTTGGCATTGTGATAGTCAAACGGCAACGTCAGCACCAGAGCGAACAGGCCGGCGCCCCGTCGCAGGGTCTGGCCAAGAGAACTGGCGCTGAAACCTGCTAACACCTTATGCCCGTTTTCCAGCAGTCGTCTGCCCAAGTGCTCCAGCGCCAACTCCAGTGCCGTGCCCGTGAGGTTGGCAAACAACTCTGCGCCTGTGACTACCGCCTCATTGATATCGCCGGTCTTGATCGCTTCGGCCAACGCGTTGATCGCACTGTAGTACCCGTAAACCTCCAGCCCCGCGCCCATTACCGCCAAGCTTCGGCTTTTCTTCGGCTCGACCCAACCAGGCATTCCCTCCAACTGCGCCGCTTGGTTGAGATTGGTTTTCTGCACTGAACGTAACAGCCTATCGAGCTTGCCCACTGCACCGGGATTTTCGTCTCCCGGCTTGACCGCCAGTAAAGGCGCAGCTTGTGTAGAGCGCAACGCCGCGAACTCAAATAGCACAGCGGCGCTGCTGTCGCTGACAGAACTACTCCCACGAAGATAACGCTGCAGTCTGGACGCCGAGAACCGGATTGAATCCAGCAGCGTCTGATCTGCCTCGCGTACCGCCAGACGATGGGTCTTGACCGTTTTTCCCGCCACCTGGGCACCCATGGCGGCCAGGTCTGTACGCGAGACAGTCAACTCGCCAACCACCAGCGGTCCCAGGCTCTGGTCCAGGGCGAGCAAGGTCTCAAGCCTCTTTTTAGTATGTGTTTTCGATGTCGTCATGAGTCCTGCTCCCTATGCCATCACGTTGAATAACGCGGGCGGCAGGCAATCGGTGCCTGCAATAGGGGAAATCATGGCGGCCGGTAATAGCCAGGCGACGGTAGATGCTTATACGCAGGGGCGACTGACTCATAGATATTTTGAGCCCGCACCGCAAGCGAGTAATCTTGGCGCGGAGTGAAGCCTTGGGATGAAACATGGAACTGCACGTGGTAATCAATGGCCGCAAGGACCTGGCCGAACAGCTCTACCAGCAGTTGCGCGAAGCCATCGCCACCGGGCGGCTGTCGGCAGGCGCACAACTGCCCCCCAGCCGACTGCTCGCCGAACAACTGGGCATCTCGCGCAAGACGGTGTCGGACACCTACGCCACCTTGACCTACGAGGGCCTGCTGGTTGGCAAGATCGGCCGCGGCACTTTCGTCAATGCGTGGGCGCCACAGCCCGACCGCGTGCAAACCGCCACCGACCTGGCGTGTGCCGCCAACCTGGGCAAATGGGCCGCACTGCCCTCACCCATGGGCCACCCCGCCCGCGAGGAGCTCCTGCGCTACGAATTTATCGGCGGCGCGACGACACGCCACCAATTCCCCCAGGATGAATGGCGGCGTTGCACCCAGGATGCGTTGCGTCGCATCGCCCAGAACAGTGGCTTTTACAGCCAGCCAGAAGGCGTGCCCGCCCTGCGCGAAGCCATCGCCGGGCATATCGCGTTTTCCCGCGGGGTCAAATGCCGCGCCAGCAATATCGTGGTCACCAATGGGGCACAGCAGGCGCTGGACCTGCTTGCCCGCGTGGTGCTTGAACCCGGCAGCCTGGTCGCGATGGAAGACCCCGGCTACAGCCCCGCACGCCAATTGTTCGTCGCGATGGGCGCCCGCGTCGCCAGTGTTGCCGTCGACGAACAGGGCCTGCAGGTCGACCAGATCCCGGATGGCACGCGCCTGATCTATGTGACGCCGTCCCACCAGTTCCCCCTCGGCATGCCCATGAGCCAGGCGCGGCGCGAAGCCCTGCTGGACCGCGCCATTGCGCTCGGCGCGATCATCATCGAAGACGATTACGACAGCGAATTCCGCTACGAAGGCCGCCCCACCGACTCCCTGCAAAGCATGGATACCCGAGGCGTGGTCACCTACGTCGGCACCTTTTCCAAAACCCTGTCGCCGGAGTTACGCCTGGGCTATGCGGTGCTGCCGCCGGCCATTTATGGTGCGGTGCTCAAGGCCAAGCAATTGACCGACCAGCACAGCGCTACCTTGCCGCAGTGGGCACTGGCCAAGTTCATCAGCGAAGGCTACCTGCTCAAACATATTCGCCGCTGTCACGGCGTCTACGCGGGGCGTCGCGAACGCATCCTGCAGCGTCTGGCGGGCGATCTGTCGCCGTGGTTCGAGGCAGTACCGACGGTGGCGGGCTTTCACCTGGCGGCCCTGTGCAAGGTGCCGGTGAATATTCCATTGCTGATGGAACGGGCGCGTCAGGTCGAGGTGGGTTTATATCCCTTGGACGTGTTTTTTCACGACCGCCCGGTGCGCTCGGGGCTGATTCTGGGGTTCGGTGCCATCGAGACTCTGGATATCGACCCGGCGCTGGACAAGGTGCGGGATATCCTCCTGCAGATTGGCTAGGCGGTTTTCCGGCGCATTGGTCATTGGTGGCAAGCCCCCGGCGGCGTAGGGTGAAGCGGTCTTTCACCCGATGGAACCCTCATCATGAAACGCTTGTTCGCTGCCACACTGATGCTCGCCTCCCTCAGTGCATTTGCCCACGACCCGGTCTACAACAAGGAAAAGCTCAAGGTGCTGCAAGAACACGCCTTGACCAACGTGCCGGGCAAGAAAACCATCATGCTCACCGTGGACTACGCCCCCGGCCAGGCCACCGTGCCCCACAGCCACACCGGCACCGCCGTGGCTTATGTGCTCGAAGGCGAGATCACCTCGCGGGTCAATGATGAAAAGGCGATCACCTACAAAGCCGGGCAATCGTTCTACGAACCGGCCGGCTCGCGGCATTTTGAGTCAAGCAATGCCAGCCAGACCCAACCGGCCAAGCTGCTGGTGGTGATGGTGCTGGATGACAAGGCTGAGGTACTTACCCCACTTCCCAAGTAATCAGCAACACCACAATACCCATGTGGGAGCTGGCTTGCCTGCAATAGCGGTGGACCAGCCAGCTCATCTTTTACTGGCCCACCGTTATCGCAGGCAAGCCAGCTCCCACAGTTTTAACCGTATCTGGTCAGGGACGTTTGAACAGGTTGCGCTGGTGTTCAATGCGCGGGCGGCACTCACAACCCTCCAGATGATCATTGACCATTCCCATCGCCTGCATCAACGCATACATCGTGGTCGGGCCGACAAAGGTCCAGCCGCGTTTCTTCAGGGCTTTGGACAAGCGCACCGAAGCCGCTGAGGTCGGATTGGCCGTCCAGTAAGCCATGTCCACCACTGCCGGCCGCTCTTGCGCGTCGGGTTCGAACGCCCACAGCCAGCGCGCCAGCGAGCCGGTTTCCTCCACCAGTTCACAGGCCCGGCGCGCGTTGTTGATGGCCGAGACGATCTTCGCGCGATTGCGCACGATGCCCGGGTCGCTCATCAACCGCTCGATGTCCGCCTCGCCGTAGTGCGCCACCCGGCGAAAATCAAACCCCTCGAACGCCTGTCGAAAGTTTTCGCGCTTGCGCAAGATGGTGATCCACGCCATCCCCGCCTGAAAGCCCTCCAGGCAGATCTTCTCGTACAACGCGATGTCATCCGCCACCGGCACGCCCCATTCGTGGTCGTGGTAATGCAGGTAAGCAGGCGCTGCAGTGCGCCAGGCGCAGTACATGCGCCCTGCTTCGTCGATTGTCAGCCCTGATTGGTCCATCCATCACCTCGTATGCCGAGGAAGATGATACGCAAAAAAAATTAATCTCCGCCAACCGCTCAAGCATCGTACTTACCGACCAACTGGTCAGACCGGGACCTGCCAACCGCCAAATATTTACTTGTGATTTGAAAAAAACCGAGCGTAGACTGGCCCCGCACTGGACTTACCGGTAAGACCACAACAATTAAGCCCTGGAACCACCAGGGCACCGAATAGAGATCCCTCCCATGCTCAGATGGTGCTCGCGTTCGATTTTCCTGCAAGTCGTGATTGGCCTGATGCTCGGCATCGCCTGCGGCCTGGCCCTTCCCGAATTCTCCTCGCAACTCAAACCCTTGGGTGACGGCTTTATCAAGCTGATCAAAATGCTGATCGGCCTGATCGTGTTCTGCGTGGTGGTCAGCGGTATTTCCGGCGCGGGCGACTTGAAGAAGGTCGGACGCATCGGCCTCAAGTCGGTGATCTATTTTGAGATGCTGACCACCGTCGCCCTGGTGCTCGGCCTGATCATGGCCTTCAGCACCGGCATCGGCAGCGGCGCCAATATTCACCTGGAGCAACTCTCTTCCGCCGGTTTGAATGAACTGGCCGACAAGGGCCAGCACATCCGCGGCACCAGCCAGTTTCTGATGGAGTTGATCCCCAACTCGGTAGTTGGCGCCTTTGCCGATAATAACGTGCTGCAAGTGCTGTTGTTTTCGGTGCTGTTCGGCAGCGCGCTGAACCTGGTGGGCGAAGCGGCCAGCGGGATTTCGCGACTGATCAACGAATTGAGCCATGTGATCTTCCGCATCATGGGCATGATCGTGCGCCTGGCGCCGATTGGCGTATTCGGTGCCATCGCCTTCACCACCAGCACCTATGGCCTGGACTCACTGCAACACCTGGGCAGCCTGGTGGGGCTTTTCTACCTGACCTGCTTTGCCTTCGTGGCGGTGATCCTCGGGCTGGTGATGCGCCTGTCGGGCCTGCGCATGTTGCCGCTGCTCAAGTACCTGCGCGAAGAACTGCTGATCGTGATGGGCACCGCTTCGTCCGACGCTGTACTGCCGCAGATCATGCGCAAGCTGGAACATTTGGGCATTGGCAGCTCCACCGTGGGTTTGGTAATCCCCACCGGATACTCGTTCAACCTCGACGGTTTCTCGATCTACCTGACCCTGGCCATCGTCTTTATCGCCAACGCCACCGGCACGCCGCTGTCGATGACCGACTTGCTGACCATCCTCCTGGTATCGTTGATCACCTCCAAGGGCGCCCATGGCATTCCAGGCTCGGCGCTGGTGATCCTGGCGGCAACGCTCACGGCAATCCCGGCGATTCCGGTGGTCGGCCTGGTGTTGGTGCTGGCGGTGGACTGGTTCATGGGCATCGGCCGTGCGCTGACCAACCTGATCGGCAACTGCGTCGCCACGGTGGCGATTGCCCGTTGGGAAAAAGACATTGATATCCAGCGCGCCAACAAAGTGCTCGACGGCCAGCAAGGTTATGCCTTTCAGGCCAAAAAGCCGGTATTACCGGCACATCAGGAGTTCTAGGACAACACCCACCCAATGTGGGAGCTGGCTTGCCTGCGATGACTGAGTGTCAGGCGATACATTGGGTGCTGACCCACCGCTATCGCAGGCAAGCCAGCTCCCACATTGGACCTTCGCCAGACTGAATACTGTATGAGCAACATCAAGGAGCCTTCGACGTGATCAGCACCTCAACCGTCGTCAATTCAGTGGTAGAAAAACTGCGCGCCGCCTTGGCGCGAGGCCAGTGGCGCCGCGGTGAAATGCTGCCCGGTCAACGCGAACTGGCCGAACAGCTGGGCATCAGCCGCCCGAGCCTGCGTGAGGCTGTGATCGTGCTGGAGACCCTCGGCCTGGTGCGCTCCATGCCGGGCAAAGGCGTGGTCGTGCTGGAAACCAGCGTCAGCGAGCCGCAATCGAGCGACGCCGTGGCCGATGCCAGCCTCGAGGACATCCTACAACTGCGCTACACCCTCGAACCTTTCATCGTCGGCCTGGTGGCCCAGTCGATCAGCAGCAAGGAAATCGGCCAACTGCGCCTGACCCTGATGGACATGCGCGAAGCCTTGGATGCCGGCGATGCCGAAGCCGGCATGAACGCCTATATCGACTTCCATGAAGAACTCTTCGCCCTGACCTCCAACCCGATCTTCCAGAACGTGGTGCAGCAAACCAGCACCGCGCTCAAACAAAGCGCCCAGGTATTGCGCAACTCCCCTGAACACCTGGCCGAACGCTTGCAAGAGAACGAAGCCGTGGTCCGCGCCATCCGCAACAAGAACAGCGCCCTGGCCAGTGCCGAAATGCGTCGGCACATCCTGCAGGAAGGCCTGCGCATGGGCATTCGCTTGAATATCCCGGACGACCATCTGGGCAGTTGATTTTCGGAGACCGGCCATGAACGCTCACGCCCTGCAACGCGACTCCACCCTCACGTCCCTACGCTGGACGCCCGAAAAAAAGCCCTCGGTGGACGATATCTACCCACGCTTGTTCGACGCCATTCTTGAGCAACGCATTGCGCCCGCCAGCCGCTTCACCGAAGAAGGCCTGGGCGAACTCTTTGGCGTGAGCCGCAGCGTGATTCGCCGGGTGCTCGCCAAGCTGTCCCATCAGCAAGTGGTCATCCTGCGCCCCAACCAGCGCGCCCAGGTCGCCGCGCCGGATGCCCAGCACACACGGCAGATTCTGGAAGCACGGCGCCTGACCGAAATGACCGTGGTACAACTGGCCTGCGCCCAGGCCACAGCGATGCAAATTCGCCAACTGCGCGAGCTGATTGCACAGGAGCGCAACGCCATTGAGCGTGACCAGCGGGGGCCGGCGATCCGGTTTTCGGGAGAGTTTCATCTGCAACTGGCGCACATGGCAGGCAATGCGCCGCTGGCACAGTTTCTCAACAGCCTGGTGCCGTTGACGTCGTTGATCATTGCGCAATTTGAAACAATGGCCTGCACCTATTGCGCATGGCAGGAGCATGTGGCGATTGTGGATGCCGTGGAACAGCGCGACGCCCACACGGCTGTCGCCCTGATGACCCAGCACCTGGATCACCTGGAAACCCGACTACTCAAACACCACTGATCCCCAGTGAATGAAGATCAACCTGTGGGAGCTGGCTTGCCTTAATGCCATTGTAGGAGCGAGCTTGCTCGCGAAAAACNCTCCTACAGTAAGGTGGCAAGCCAGCTCCCACATTGATCGCATTCCAGATCAAACAAAAAGCCCCCGCATCTCACGATGCGGGGGCTTTTTGTTTAGCGAGGCATCAAGCCGGTTGCAACACCGACTGGCCACTCAGCGCCAGGTCCAGCAACTCACGGTTGGCCACCGCGTACATGGCGTAGTCCGTGCCCACTGCGGCACGAATTTCCACCATCATGGCGCGCCAGCGATCCGCCATGTCCTGGTGCTGCTCAAGCCACAGGGCCACGCGGGCTTCCATGTCTTGTGGTGCATCGGCCATTTGCAGGACCGAGATGGTGATCGCCCGTTGCTGCCAGTCCACGTCATCGCGGAAGGCTTCGCGGGCCTGGGCCTGCCAGTTGTTGGCCACTGGCAGATCACTGATCTGCTGCAGGTACCACGGCAAGTCCAGGGCGCTGCCGACGGCGAAGTAGGCCTTGGCCACTTCGGCGGCGTCATGCCCGGTCACGTCGGCGGCTTCGATGATCGGCAGCAAGGTGTACAGGTGGGTAGTACCCGCAACCATGCGCGCCAACAACTCCGGTACGCCGGCCTGGGTGTAGGCCTGGTAGCGGTTCTGCCAGCCTTCGCGGGTCGGACCTTCCAGCAGTTCGTCAAGCTTGAGACCCAGCGCCGCCAGGTGCGGACCGAAGTGCGCGGTGTCGCGCCCGGCGTCTTGCTCGTTGCGACGGCTGCGCAGGAACCAGCGCGTAGCGCGACGGCCCAGGCGCATCAACTCGTCCATCAGCTCCAGTTGCACGTCAGCGGAAACCTGGTGGTCCAGGGCTTCGATCTGACGGAACCAGTGCGGGAGATGGAAGATGTCCCGCACGATCACATAGGCACCGGCGACGTTCGCCGGGCTCATGCCGGTCGACTCTTTGAGTCGCTGAACGAAGGTGATGCCCATGTGGTTGACCAGATCGTTGGCGATCTGGGTGCTGACGATCTCGCGCTTCAGACGATGGCGACGCATGGCTTCGCCGAACTTGGCCACCAGGCTCGGTGGGAACGCGGTCTCCATGTCACGGGTCAGGTACTCGTCATCCGGTACCAGCGACTTGAGCAATGCTTCCTTGAGGTCGATCTTGCTGTACGAGATCAGCACCGACAGTTCCGGACGGGTCAGGCCCTTGCCGCTGGAGGCGCGCTCGGTGAGCTGCTCCTCGGTCGGCAGGTACTCGATGGCGCGGTCCAGCTTGCCACGGCCTTCCAGGTCGCTCATCAGGCGCTTGTACTCGGCAGCACGCTCGTAAGCCTTGCGCGCGGCCAGGGACAGGGCCTGGGTCTGCTTGTAGTTGTTGCCCAACACCAGGTTGCCGACTTCGTCGGTCATGCTCGCCAGCAGTTGGTTGCGCTGCTTGTCGGTCATGTCACCGGCCTGCACCACTTCGTTGAGCAGGATCTTGATGTTCACTTCGTGGTCGGAGCAATCCACGCCACCGGCGTTGTCGATGAAGTCGGTGTTGGAACCGCCGCCATTGAGGCCGAATTCCACACGCCCCAGCTGGGTCATGCCGAGGTTACCGCCCTCGCCCACTACCTTGCAGCGCAGCTCGTTGCCGTTGACGCGCAGTGCGTCGTTGGCCTTGTCGCCCACATCGGCATGGCTCTCGGTGCTGGCCTTGACGTAGGTACCGATACCGCCGTTCCACAACAGGTCCACCGGCGCCTTGAGCAAGGCGTTGAGCAGTTCGGTCGGGGTCAGCTTGTCGGCCTGGATGTCGAAGCGTTCTTTCATCTGTGGCGAGATGGCAATGCTTTTCGCGCTGCGCGAGAAGATACCGCCACCTTCAGACATGATGCTGGTGTCGTAGTCGGTCCAGGCCGAACGCGGCAGTTCGAACAAACGCTTGCGCTCGACGAAGCTGGTGGCCGGGTTCGGGTTCGGGTCGACGAAGATATGCAGGTGGTTGAAGGCTGCGACCAGTTGCAGTTTGTCCGACATCAACAAGCCGTTACCGAACACGTCACCGGCCATATCGCCGACGCCTACCACTGTGATGCTGTCTTCCTGCACGTTGATGCCGCGCTCACGGAAGTGACGCTGTACACCTACCCACGCGCCCTTGGCGGTGATGCCCATTTTCTTGTGGTCGTAACCAGCCGAACCACCGGAGGCGAACGCATCGCCCAGCCAGAAGCCGTAGTCGATGGCAATGCCGTTGGCGATGTCGGAGAAGGTCGCAGTGCCCTTGTCCGCCGCTACCACCAGGTACGGGTCATCGTCGTCATGACGCACGACGTTGGCCGGCGGCACCAGCGCGCCGTCTTTCAGGTTGTCGGTGATGTCCAGCAGGCCGGAAATGAAGATGCGGTAGCAGGCGATGCCTTCGGCCGCGATCTCGTCCCGGCTGCCGCCCAATGGCAGGCGACGCGGCAGGAAGCCGCCCTTGGCGCCCACCGGCACGATTACCGAGTTCTTCACTTGCTGGGCTTTTACCAGGCCAAGCACTTCGGTACGGAAGTCTTCTTCACGGTCGGACCAGCGCAGGCCGCCACGGGCCACGTTGCCAAAGCGCAGGTGCACGCCTTCGACCCGCGGCGAGTACACGAAGATTTCAAACTTCGGCACTGGCTTGGGCAGCTCGGGGATGGCACGCGGGTCGAACTTGAAGCTGAAGTACGACTTGTTCTGGCCGTTGGCATCGGTCTGGTAGAAGTTGGTACGCAGAGTGGCCTTGATCAGGTCCAGGTAGCGACGCAGGATGCGGTCTTCGTTGAGCACCTGAACGTCGTCCAGGGCGCTGAGGATCGCTTGCTCCAGGCGTTGCTGCTTGTCTTCCAGGTCGTCGGCAGTGAGCTTGCGCGCCAGGTAGAAGCGGGTCTTGAACAACCGGGTCAACTCGCGGGCGATGTCGGTGTGGTTGTTCAGGGTGCTGGCGATGTAACCCAGGTCGAAGCCCAGGCGAATCTGCTTCAGGTAACGGGCATAGGCACGCAGCAGCGCCACGTCGCGCCATGGCAGGCCGGCGGTGAGGACCAGGCGGTTGAACGCATCGTTCTCGGCATCGCCATGCACGATGTGCACGAACGCATCCTGCAGGGTGTCGTTGAGCTGCTGGATATCCAGGTTCACGCCTTCGGCGGCGATGAACGCAAAGTCATGGATCCAGAACTCGCGACCGTTGGCATGGCGCAGGCGATACGGGAACTCGCCCAGCACACGCAAGCCGAGGTTTTCCAGAATCGGCAGCACGTCGGACAACGCCAGCGGCGTATCGGCGTGATACAGCTTGCAATGCAGCTCGCGCTGGCCGGAGACCTGGCCCAGCGGCTGATAGAAGCTCATTACCAGCGGGTTGGCTTCGGTCAGGCTGTTGAGGTGCTGCATGTCGACCACAGCCGAATGCGCGGCGAAACGCTCGCGGTAGCCAGCCGGGAAGCCTTTGGGGAAATCCGCCAGCACGTTGGTGCCCTGGGCTTCGCCGAAGCTTTCCACTACCAGGCTGGCGTAGTCGTCCTGCCAGCTGCGGCAGGCCTGCACCACTTCTTTTTCCAGTTGCAGCGGGTCGATGTCCAGACGGTTCTTCGGGTCAACCCGCAGAATCAGTTGTACACGGGCAAGCACGGACTCGGAGAAGAAGGTCCAGAACTCGCAGTCCGAGGCCTTCAGGCGGTCCATCAGCACTTGCTGGATCTTCTGGCGTACTTCGGTGGAGTAGATGTCGCGTGGCACGTACGCCAGGCAGTAGCAGAAACGACCATAGGGGTCTTTGCGCAGGAACACGCGGATCTTGTTGCGCTCCTGGATCTGCACGATCGACATCACGGTGCTGAACAGCTCGTCGACTGGAGTCTGGAACAGGTCGTCACGGGGCAATACTTCCACCACCTGGGCAAGCTCTTTACCCAAGTGCGCCTTGGCCTGGAAGCCCGAACGACGTTCGATTTCCGCGACCTTGCGACGAATGTACGGAATCACTCGCACGCTTTCGCCGTACACCGAGGAGGTGTACAGGCCCATGAAACGGTGTTCCTTGATGACCTTGCCGTCGGCGCTGATCTCACGGATCGACACGTAGTCCGGGTAGGCCGGACGGTGCACGCGGCTTGGGTGGGCGGCCTTGGCGAACGACAGTACGGTCGGCTCGCGCAGGTAGGCCACCGCGTAGTCCTCGATGCGCAGGTCTTCGGCGGTGAGGCCGGCGCGCAGCAGCTTGGTCAGACCGAGGAAAGAGCTTGCGTCATATTCGATATGACCGCCGTCCGCCTCGTCACGTACCACGAACTCTTCGTAGCCCAGGAAGGTGAAATGGTTGCCCACCAGCCATTCGAGAAAGTTCTTGATTTCGGCTTTTTCTTCGCCGTCGATGGCGAACGCGCTGGCGTCGATACCGGCCAGCAGGTCCTGGACCTTGGCTTTCATCGGTTCGAAATCGGCCACAGCCACGCGTACTTCACCCAGCACCTGCTCAAGCTCTTTGCTCAGCACGTTCAGTTCGGCGGCGTTGGCGCAGCGGTCGATCTCCAGGTACATCAGCGATTCTTGCAGGATGCCTTCGCCCTGGGTGCCTTTGGGCAGGATTTCCAGCAGCTCGCCCTTGTTGCCACGACGCACGCTGAGCACGGTGGTTTGCAGGGTATGGATGCTGTAGCCGCGGCGATTCAGCTCGGTGCGTACCGAGTCGACCAGAAACGGCAGGTCATGGTGCAGCACTTCGACCGCAGTGTGGGTCGATTGCCAGCCATGACGTTCGTAATCGGGGTTGTAGACCCGCACTTGCGGTTGGGTGTGATCAAAGCGCTCAAGCAGGCGCCAGGCAGACAGGGTGCAACCGGCCAGGTCGGAAAGGCGACGCTGGGTCAGTTCGTCCAGGGAAATGATGCCGAAGAATTGTTCAGCGAACAGCGCCACTTGTGGCAGTGCCTGTTCACTGAGGTGCTGCGCCAGTGCCGCTTGCAGTTGATGCTGGAAGTCGGCCTTGCTGGCTGCGGTGAAGAACGCCATCTGTGGTACTCCGCTTGGGCTTGTTATTGATGAAAGCGTCGCGTGTTATCCCCTTGCGGGGAGACCGTCAGCTCTGTTCGCTGGTGTGCTGACAAGCACCATAAACGAATCAGGGTGACAGGTGGGTGAAGCTGGACAGGACAGTCAGGTCACATACAACTTCCATACGGCATGCCGTTGGCCAGATGACGATACGACGGGCAGGTCAGGCGCCTGGCACAGGGCACATCCGTTGCGCAGCTTAACGAGTGTAGGAAGAACGCTGCTTGCGACGCTGCGACATATTCGGTCATCGGTAAGCAGGGTGTCGGTTGCAACTTGGGCAACCCAGGATTTTCGGTAGAAAATCTTGCTACTTTGCACACTATCAGTACCAGAAATGACCGATCCGGCCCGTCAGGTCATGCCTGACTTCCGACACAGGATGAAGCACAAAATTCGCCGCAGTGGCACAATTACCCTCCCCTACACAGGATTGCCCCATGCTGCAGCTGAAAACCGACGCCCTGATGGCCACCCCGTGCGACGACGAAGAAGACAACATGGCCATGCTTTGCTGTCACGGCAAGAACGGCGAAATGTTCATGCTCACCCGTTACCCGGATGAAGACGAAGTGGAGCTGACCTGGGACTACGAGCCTTCGACCCTGGATGGGCTGAAAGTGACGTTGGGCGAGACCACCTTATTGATCGAACTGGCGGCCGGCGATGCCGATGCCCTGGGCGGCAAGGACCAGCTGGAGATCACCCACAGCACCGCCGCGTCAGACATGGCCGAAGTGCAGGAAACCCTGCAGAACATCCTCACAGGCACCGGCACGTTCATTCGGACTTGAAACCGGTCTTTTGAATGCACCGAAGACCCCATGTGGGAGCTGGCTTGCCTGCGATGCAGGCGGTGGGGTCTTTCAGCCAGACCGAGTNGGCCATCGCAGGCAAGCCAGCTCCCACAGTGACCGTGCTTTACCTGCCCAGACGCTTACTATCCCATGGGTTTTGCTAAAAATACCCATCAAGCCATTAGTCGCCACACCCCGCGATGCATTAAAGTAAACGCCCCAGGCCCGGTGTTCTGTCACGACACCCAGGCTCATCTTTCCAGGAACCGTCATCGATGGAACATCGTGAAGCGCTGCTTGCGCTGCGAACCTTTCTTTCTACGCAGATTCTCGGCCAGGAAAAACTCATCGATCGCCTGTTGATCGCCCTGCTCGCTGACGGCCACATGCTGGTCGAAGGCGCGCCGGGGCTGGCCAAGACCAAGGCGATCAAGGAGTTGGCCGAAGGGATCGAAGCGCAGTTCCATCGTATCCAGTTCACCCCCGACCTGTTGCCCGCCGATATCACCGGCACCGAGATCTATCGTCCGGAAACCGGCAGCTTCGTATTCCAGCAGGGGCCGATCTTCCATAACCTGGTGCTCGCAGACGAAATCAACCGTGCCCCGGCCAAGGTGCAGTCGGCCTTGCTCGAAGCCATGGCCGAGCGCCAGGTCAGCGTGGGCCGCAGCACTTACGAGTTGTCGCCGCTGTTTTTAGTGATGGCCACGCAAAACCCCATCGAGCAGGAAGGCACCTACCCGCTGCCCGAAGCGCAGCTCGACCGGTTCCTGATGCACGTCAAGATCGGCTTCCCGGACGCCGCCGTCGAGCGCCGCATCCTGCAGCAAGCTCGTGGCGAAGCATTGAATGGCGAAACCAAGCCCGAGCGGCGCGTCAGCCAACAGGCGATCTTTGCCGCCCGCAAGGAAATCCTCGGCTTGTACATGGCCGATGCCGTGGAGGAATACCTGGTGCAACTGGTGATGGCCACGCGCACCCCTGCCAAGTTCGACCCGGAAATGGCCGAGTGGATCGCCTATGGCGCCAGCCCCCGTGGTTCCATCGCCCTGGACCGTTGTGCCCGGGCCCATGCCTGGCTGGCCGGTCGCGATTTTGTCAGCCCGGAAGATATCCAGGCGGTCTTGTTCGACGTGCTGCGTCACCGCATCATCCTGTCGTTCGAGGCCGAAGCCGCCGGTGTCGACCAGGACCGCGTGGTGCAACGCATTCTCGACGTCGTTGCCGTCGCTTGAAGTCGATGAACGCAAGCGATGGCATCCGCGTAACCCTCAGTGAATTGATTGAGATGCGCCACCGCGTGCGTGAGGTGCAATTGTTCTCCACGCCTGGCCAGCGTAGCCCGCTGGTGGGCCTGCATCACTCCAAGCTGCGCGGGCGTGGCGTCGATTTCGACCAGGTGCGCGTGTACCAGGCCGGCGACGACGTGCGCACCATCGACTGGCGCGTGACGGCGCGTACCCAGGAGCCGCACACCAAGCTGTTCCACGAAGAGCGCGAGCGGCCGATTTTCATCATGGTCGAACAAAGTTGCCGGCTGTTTTTCGGCTCGGGGCAAATGTTCAAGTCGGTGCTTGCCGCCCAGGCCGCCAGCCTGATCGGTTGGGCCGCTCTGGGCCATAACGACCGGGTGGGCGGGCTGGTGTTCGGCGACAGCGAGCACTACGAGATCAAGCCACGGCGCAGCAAACAGAGCCTGTTGCAACTGCTCAACCGGCTGGTGCGGGTCAACCAGAGCCTGAATACCGAGCGTCACCCGGAAGCGGATGCCCTGGGCATGGCCTTGCGCCGTGGCCGCGAGGTGCTGCGCCCGGGCAGCCTGGTGGTGGTGATCTGTGATGAGCGCGCCCTCACCGAAGGCGCCGAGCAACAGCTGAGCCTGCTGGCGCGCCATTGCGACCTGCTGTTATTACCGATCTCCGACCCGCTGGACCACGCCCTGCCCGCCGCCGGGCTGCTGCGTTTCGCGCAAAGAGGTGCGCAACTGGAATTGGACACGCTGAACATCGACCTGCGCCAGGCCTACAAGGCCCAGGCCGAAGCACGTATCGCCCGCTGGGAACTGCTCGCGCAGAAACTGCGGCTGTTGTTGATGCCCTTGAGCACCCAGAGTGAAATGGTCGAGCAACTGCGCGAATACCTCAACCCGCAACGCCCGGTTAAAAAACCATGAGCAGCCTGGACCAACTGCAACCGCTGATCGCCCCGCCCGCCATTGGCTTCTGGCCACCTGCGCCGGGCTGGTGGCTATTGCTGCTGGTGATCCCACTGCTCGGTTGGGGCTTGTGGTGGCTGCGCCGTTTCCTGCCGGCCCGCCGCCCTGTGGCCCGCGCCGAACAACCGCTGGACCCGTTGCGTATCGCCGCCCTGGCCGAGTTGGCTTTGATGCCCAAGCCCTACGACGGTGCGCCTGCGGGCGCCTGGTTGCAGCAACTCAACGGCCTGCTCAAGCGTCTGTGCCGTAACGACTACCCTTATAGCCAGAGCCATACCCTCAACGGGCGCAAATGGCTGGCCTTCCTGGATAACCGCTGCCCCGCCGCCGGCCTGACGCGCTGGATGGTGTTGGTGGAAGGCGCCTACAAACCCGAATGCAAGCTCGACGACAAAGCCATCGCCGGCCTCACCCAAGCCGTCGACACCTGGATTCGCAAACATGTTTGAGTTCGCCTGGCCGTGGATCTTCGCCCTGTTGCCACTGCCCTGGGTCATGCGCCTGGTGCTGCCCGTGGCCGACAGCGGCGAACCGGCGCTCAAAGTCAGCTACCTCAGTGACCTCGAAGGCCTGGCCCGCCGCCGTGCCCGCGTCAACCTGCCCGGCTTGCGCCAGCAAGCCCCATTCGTGGTGCTGTGGTTGCTGCTGTTGACCGCCGCCGCCCGCCCGCAATGGCTGGGCGAACCCTTGCCGATTGCTGCCAGCGGCCGGGATTTGCTGGTGGCGGTGGATGTCTCCGGCTCCATGGATTTTCCCGACATGCATTGGCAGGACGAGGACGTCAGCCGCCTGGCCCTGGTCAAGCACCTGCTGGGAGACTTTCTGGAGGAGCGTGAAGGTGACCGCGTGGGCCTGATCCTGTTCGGCAGCCAAGCCTACCTGCAAGCGCCCCTGACCTTTGACCGCCGCACCGTGCGCACCTGGCTGGATGAAGCGCGCATCGGTATTGCTGGCAAGAACACCGCCATCGGCGACGCCATCGGCCTGGCCATAAAACGCCTGCGCCAGCGCCCGGCGCAAAGCCGTGTGCTGATCCTGGTCACCGACGGCGCCAACAACGCCGGGCAGATCGACCCGTTGACCGCCGCGCGCCTGGCGGCCGAGGAAGGCGTGAAAATCTACCCCATCGGCATCGGCGCCGACCCCGAGCAAACCGGCTCCCTGGGCATCCTAGGCGTAAACCCGAGCCTGGACCTCGACGAACCGGCGCTCAAGGCACTGGCCGAGACCACCGGCGGCCAGTATTTCCGCGCCCGAGACGGCGAGGAACTGCTGAAGATCAAGGACACTCTCGACACCCTCGAGCCCGTGGAACAACAACCCACCCAGGCCCGCCCGGCCCAGGCGCTGTACAGTGGCCCATTGGCCTTGGCGTTGGTGTTGAGCCTGTTGCTGGTGATCCAGGAACGCTGGCCGAACAACGCTTTGCAACGCGGCTTCAATAGGCTATCGAGCAAGGGCATCTTTTTGCAGCAACACCCTGAATGGCGCCAGCGTCTGCAGCGTCTGCGTTTGCGGAGGCGTCGATGATCGCGCTGTGGCCGCACTGGTTGCACCCCTGGTGGCTGTTGTTGCTGCCCCTGCTTGGCTGGTTGCTGTGGCAGTTGTGGCACCGGCAAAAGCGCGCCGGGCGCTGGCAGATGATCCTGCCGCCGGCGTTCCATGCCGAGTTGCTCAGTGGTGGCAATGGCCGCGAGAGTAAATCGCCGTGGGTGGTGCTCGGCATCGCCTGGCTGTTGGCCGTGCTCGCGCTATTGGGCCCCAGTTGGCAACGGGTTGAACAAGCCAGCCAGAAACCTTCCGACCCCTTGGTGGTGCTGCTGGAACTGACCCCGGAAATGCTCGCCACCGACAGCCCGCCCAACCGCCTGGAACAGGCACGGCGCAAGCTGTATGACTTACTGCAAGCGCGCACCGATGCGCAAACAGCCATCATCGTGTATGCCGGCAGCGCCCATACCCTGGTGCCGCTGTCCGATGACCTGGCCACCAGCCGCAACCTGTTGGAAGCCCTGCGCCCGTCGATCATGCCCGAGCCCGGCCATCGTGCCGATCTTGCCGTGGAAAAAGCCCTGGGCCTGCTCAAGCAAGGCGGTCTGGGCCAGGGGCGCCTGCTGCTGATCGGTTCCTCACTGTCCAAACAAGAGCGCCAAGGCATCCGCCTGCAACTGCAAAGTGCCCAGGCTCCAACGTTGTCGATCCTCGGCATCGGCAGTCGCGAAGGTACGCCGGTGACTCAGGAGAGCGGCGAGTTCCTCAAGGACGACCAGGGCGCGATCCTGGTGCCGCGCCTCGACAGCCCGACCCTCAAGGCGTTCGCCAGCGAAATGGGTGGCCGCTACCGTGCGGCGCGCCTGGATGACAAGGACCTGCGCCAACTCGGCATGCTCGACAGCGCCCAAGCCCTGCGCGACGACGGCCAACGGCTGCGCCTGGACAGCTGGGCCGATCAGGGTTACTGGCTGCTCTTGCCGTTGTTGCTGCTGGCCGCGTGCGCCGGGCGTCGCGGCTGGCTGTTCTGCCTGCCCTTGCTGCTGATGGGCGCGCCGCAACCCAGCTACGCCTTTGGGCTGCAGGACCTGTGGCTGCGCCCCGACCAACAAGGCCAGTACCTGCTCAAGCACAAACGCCCGGCCGAAGCCGCAGAACACTTCCAGGACCCGCAATGGCAAGGCGTGGCGCTGTATGAAGCCGGCAATTACGCCGAGGCCATCAAGCGGTTTGCCCAAGGCAGCGACGCCTATTCCCACTACAACCGCGGCAATGCCCTGGCCAAGGCCGGTGAACTTGAAGCGGCCCTTGATGCGTATGAACAAGCCCTGGAAGCCCAGCCCGATTTGCAGCCCGCGCTGAAAAACAAAGCCCTGGTTGAAGCGCTGATGCAGGAGCAAGCGCAGCCCGAGCCGGACCCGCCCGCAAAAAACGCAGATGACGAAACCGCCCAACCCGGCCAAACTGCGCAACCGGGCACCAGCGCACAAACGGCCCAGGGCGGCGAGCAATCGTCCCACGGCCAGGGCGAAGCCGGTACCGCTGAGACTCAGACAGGCGCCGCGCCACAGCCAGGCGGTAATGAAGTGCCTGGCAGCGAACTGGGCGACGAGCAGACCACCACGCCGCCACTGCGCCCCGCCGACACACGCCTGGAAGGCGAGCGCCGCCAAGCACTGGAGCAATGGTTGCAGGAGATCCCGGACAACCCCGGCGAGCTGTTGCGCCGCAAATTCTGGTACGAACAGCAACAACATCAGGACACCACTCGATGAGCCGCCGCACCACCCTTTTGCTCCTGCTCGCGTTGTCGGCAGGCCACGCCCAGGCGGCGGACCTGGTCGCCAGCGTAGACCGCAGCCGCCTCAACTCCGGGGAAACGGTGGAGCTGACGGTGCAATCCAGTGATGTGACCCAGTTTGGCAAACCGGACCTGTCGCCCCTGGACGCGCAGTTCGAAGTCAGCGGCACCCGCCAGATCAACCAACTCACCACGCTGGACGGCGACAACCACGCCACCACCCGCTGGATCATCACCCTGCTGCCCAAGGTGAACGGCAACGTGGTGATCCCGCCGCTGCAGGTGGGCGCGCTCAAGACCCAGCCGATCACCCTGCAAGTGGTGGAAAGCGCCAGCCAGAACACCAGCGCCGAACTGGTCCCGGTGTTCATCGAAGCCAGCCTCGACCAGACCAGCGTGTACGTGCAGGCCCAGGCCCTGTTGACCGTACGCGTGTACCACTCGGTGTCGCTGTATGACGACAGCAGCCTCACGCCCTTGCAGATACCGGATGCACGTGTCGAACAACTGGGCGAATCACGCACCTATGAGAAGGTCATCAACAGCATCCGCCATGGCGTGATCGAAACCCGCTACGCCCTCTACCCGCAACACAGTGGCGCCGTGGTGATTCCGGCGCAGACCTTCAGCGCTACCCTGGTGGAATCGCGACCGCCCCAGGAAAACACCCTGCAGGGCACCAAGCCGGGCAAGATGATTCATGTCAGCTCTGCGCCCCTGCCCTTGACGGTCAAACCCAAACCGGACGCCTACCCCGCCGACGCCCCCTGGCTGCCCGCGCGCAGCCTGACCTTGAGCGAAGGCTGGAACCCCACGCCGGACCACGTGCAAGTCGGCGACTCCCTGACCCGCAGCCTTACCGTGGAGGCCGAAGGCCTGTCCAGCGCACAGCTGCCGGCGCTGCCCGGCACCGAGGTCAACGGCCTGCGCCGCTACCCCGACCAACCAGTGATGGCTAACCGTACCAGCGACCGCGGCCTGACCGGCAGCCGTGAAGACCGCGAAGCCCTGGTGCCGACCCGCGCCGGCGAGCTGGAACTGCCCGCCGTGGAAGTGGTGTGGTGGAACACCCACGAAGATCATCTGGAACGCACCAGCCTGCCGGCGCGCACCGTGCACGTGGCGGTGAACCCCAGCCTGGTGGTGGACACCCCGGCGACACCGACCATCATCACCGCCCCCGATGATGACCGCCTGTGGCTGTGGCAACTGAGCACACTGATACTGGCCTGCACCACCCTGCTGGGCTTTGGCCTGTGGTGGCGCGCACGCCGGCAACCGGCGGTACAACGCGCCGCGCAAACCGGTCCCAGCCCACGCACGCTGCTCGACGACCTCAAGCGCGCCACCCAGGCCAACGACCCTCATGCTACCCGCCAGGCCCTCGACGCCTGGGCACGGCAACAGCCGGAAACGCTGGCCGACATGGCCGCGCGGTTTGTGCCGCTGTCCGATGCCCTGGATGGGTTGAATGGCGCGTTGTATAGCGAAAGCGGCCAATACTGGTTGGGTGACGACCTGTGGCGTGCCATCAAAGCGATCCCCGTGGCCGAACGCGAGCAAGACCCGGCCACCGACACCACCAGCTTGCCGCCGCTCTACCCCAAGTAACCCCCGAGCCTGCTCGTTCCCACGCTCTGCGTGGGAATGCCGCCCCGGACGCTCCG